>QHQU01000027.1 GCA_003219925.1 Verrucomicrobiota bacterium | reverse complement strand
TGAACCCAGAGACGGTCACGCGTGACAGTGAGTTTCTTAAATTCAAGGACTCGCCTCCCCTTTTCGATTACGCATCCACCGGTGAAGGTCGAATCGTTTTAGCGATGCAGCATGAAGGCTCGTCGGACTCACAAGCAAAAAAATTCTCTTCGCCGTTTCTTCTCAAAGCTCGGTCCGGGACTTGTTACCGGCGCAGCCGATGACGACCCCTCAGGCATCGCCACATATACCATTGCCGGCGCACAACTTGGCACCTCCCTGCTCTGGACCGCATTTCTGACCTGGCCCCTGATGGGATGCGTGCAGTTCACCTGCGCACGGATCGGAATGGTGACGGGCGAGGGCCTCGGCGCAGCGCTAAGAAAAAAAATTCCGCACTGGATGCTTATTCTTACCGCGTTTGCACTCTTCGGCGCCAACTCCGTCAACATCGGCGCGGATCTTTTTGGAATGGCTGACGCAGCCGAGATGTTGAGCGGACTTAATTCGCATTTGCTTATCCTCATATTCGGCATTGGAATCGCATTCTGGACAGTGCGCTGCAGTTATGACCAGATCGCCGCGATCCTGAAATGGCTGGCTCTTTGCCTGTTCGCTTACGTCGTTACAGCCTTCGTAGTGAAGCCCAATTGGAGCAGGACCGTGCATGATACGTTCGTGCCGGCCTGGCCGAAAAATCACGCGACCTGGCAAACCCTCGTCGCCATTCTTGGCACAACCATCAGTCCTTATCTCTTTTTCTGGCAATCCTCGCAGGAGGTGGAAACCGAGAAAACAATGGGCCGGCGAATAGTCGTGCAAAGACGAAACGCGACGCGCCAGGAGATCATCGATCGCAAGCTGGATGTCGGCACGGGCACCTTCTTTTCCAATTTCGTCATGTACTTCATTATCCTCACCGCCGCCGTCACTCTCCATCAGCATGGCGTAACGAGCATTCAGACATCCAAGCAGGCAGCCGAGGCGCTACGCCCGTTCGCAGGAACGCTCGCTTATTTTCTTTATGCCGCCGGATTGATCGGGGTCGGCCTGCTAGCCGTGCCCACACTCTCCGGTTCCGCCGCCTACGCCTTTGCCGAAACCTTTAATTGGTCTCAGGGACTGGACGAAAAACTCAGGAGAGCTCCCGCCTTCTACATCGTGGTGATAGTTTCGATCTGCCTGGGAATGGCGATGGATTTTTTGAAAATCAATCCGGTTACGGCGTTATTCTGGACGGCAGTGATCAATGGGGTGCTCGCGCCCTTCCTCCTCGCTGGAATTCTTATCGTGGCGTGCGACAAAAAGATCATGCGACATCAGCCCAGCTCGATGCTCTCACGCGTCGTCGTTGCCATAGTAATGCTGGCCATGTTCGTCGCCGCGATTGTGATGTTTGTTCTGTAATATAGTCGGACTACCTATGCCATCTTCATGGCCACAAAAACTGCGCTGCGTTTATCATTACATAATTCTTAGCGGAGGCTCGTTGCCCTAACTCGACCGGGGAGACTTGGCACTAACCAGTTTAGGCTCGTTCACCGGCGGACGCTTGATTTTCATCTTCTCGTTGGGCCGTCGGCTTTTCGGTACTGGCTTGATATTCACGGGCTGCCCGATTTCTGCCGATTCATAGAGCGCGTTGATGACGCGGACATCCGCCAAACCTTCCTTTCCCGAGGATTCGGGGACCCGGTCATTGATAATACAATCTGAGAAATAGATGAGCTCGGGCGCGAACTGATCGCCGGGCTTGAAAGTCTTCTGAGACTTCTTCCCGTCGATGATCGTCACACACTTCATTTCCTCAGCATATTCGTAGGCGTTTTCCAGTCTAAGATGGCCTTTTGTACCGACGAGATTGTAATGTCCGACATCAGCGGAGCCAAAGCTGCAGGTGAATATTGCCAAACGCTCATCGGGAAATCGCAGGATCGCGCTGGTCATCTCCTCGATTTCCGCGAAGCGTTCCTCTCCATTGTTAGCGGTCAATGCTGCAACCTGGATCGGTTCGTCGCGGAAGAGATAGCGTGCGGCATTGATACAGTAGATGCCGATATCGAAGAGCGTCCCGCCACCGAGTTCCTTTTTCACCCGAACATTTCCCGGCTTCACTTGCAGACCAAAGAGCGATCCGAAATAGCGGAGCTCGCCTAAATCGCCGGATTGCGCCACTTTGATAGCATGCAGGTTCGCGTCGTTGAAATGTAGACGATAAGCAACCATCAGCTTGACATTGTTTTGTTCGGCGGCCCGCATCATTGCTTGGCAATGCTCCTGCGTGTTGGCCATTGGTTTCTCACACAACACGTGCGCACCGGCGCCAGCCGCGCGCTCGGCATGCTCCCGATGAAGCATGTTAGGAGTAGCAATATAGACGGCATCGACGCCTTCGTTTTCGAGCGCACTCTCGAGATCGTCGTAGTTATAAGCCTTTGCATGATAGTGTTTCGCTAGCTCGCGGTTCTTCTTCGGATCGCCAGTGATAAGCGCGACCAGCTCAGAATTCTTTGCGTGTTTGAAAGCCGGTAAGACAGCCGTTTGCGCGATGTGACCAAGGCCAATCACTGCGTAGCGAATTTTTTTCTTCATTCGGTTCCTTTCGTTTCAGTCATCAAAAGATTCGCGTTGAGATCTTGGGACGCGTGTGAACGATTATGCCTCCGTCACTCGGGCTATCCCCGATTATTGGAATTTTGCTAGCGCTTTTCGGCGCCAGTGGCCTCTTCGGCCAGTTGCAAAACGCCCTCAACACGGACTTGGGGCGTAAAAGCAACACCTGGGGCCGGAATAGTGGGATTTATCCGCTCTCGTTTTCTCTCCTTCGCCATGGTGGCCGGTGTTTTGTTTTTGCTGCTCGTTCCCTGGTGCTCGAGAGTTTGCTAAAAAGCTTTAGCCACTACGTCCAGGCAATCGTTCCCGGCGGGATCATGATCGCGCTCGTAGTTTATTCCATCTTCGATCTTTGTCCTATTTTCGCTCTATCTTCAAATTTCTGTCCGACGTGAAGAATGCGCGCAATAGCCGCAGCCGCTCCGATAGGTCCAAATGAAGACCGGGTGGAGTTTTCATCGTCTAACTTTGTGAAAACAAGCGAGGCCATCACAATCGGACGGGCTCCCGAGAGAACGCTAGGAAAAATCCTTATTGATAGTATCGTTGGTCGGGAAGCTGCGGAAATGGCGGTCTCCGACCAAGGCCGAGCAACGGCGTCATGAAATCCCAGAATAGGTGCATTCCTTTTTATACGAAAACTGCCGGCATCGGTCGAGCCGGTCGTTTTAAGTAAAACTGACTGCGTTATCGGGCGCGAAGTAATCATGTATGAACTTCGACCGATTATATCAGAAGAACGCCACCGTCTTTTTCGCTCCCGAATATGGCGGCGACGCAGTATCTGGTGGAGGACATCCGGCCGATTCGGCGGTTCCAGCCACAGAAGCGATCGATGATGCATTTGCACAGGAACCTGGTGGTGGCGGGAAGATACGTGGCATAGGAGTACCGGGGAGCCGCACCAACCCAGTTTCCCATGACGAAATTTCGCGGCGGGCGCAGGAAATCTGGGTGCAAGAAGGACGACCGGAAGGCAGAGCTGAAGAACATTGGACGCGGGCGGAAAACGAACTAAGTCAGGACAAGTCTTAGTAGTGTCTTGGAAGCGTCTCGCTAAAACGTCACGCAGGCATCCTTTGGTCAACTGCGCTGATAATCGGGGGGAGGAAAGAGTTTTAAATCTTTTTCGATAGTGGCGCTGGAGTCTTCCAATCGTGTTTTTAACTCCTCTTTGCTTTCGATTTGGCCGTAGATTTCTTTCTCTTTTTTGGCTTCACGCGTTCCGGAAGCTTCGCCGAACCTGTCTCACGATTCCATTCTTCAAATGTCTGATTAGATATACGCCCTTGAGCAAAAGCTCGGCGAATTTCCTACGCTGCGCTTGGCTTTTAAATGGCATGACGTCCCCTGGTCTAACGAGAATAAGCTCAGCCACGGCTCACGGGGACGCAAGTGAGTTCTTTGATTTCGGATTTCGCGCTCAGAAAATTTTTGGCAAATGACGGCGTGTCCAAGAATCTAAGAAAAGTCAATATCACTTCCACCGCTTGTTCTAATTAGGACGGCAGAATCTAACGGGGCACAGAGGTCCGCTAACTATCGATACTGTTGAACAAGTGTAAAACATAATTGCTGCTTGCTTGTTAGCCGATCAGAAACCGTCGGCGACTAATTGATGTTCGAGCTTGCAAATTCCGATCGAGATCCTCGCCCGAGTGACAGCGCGTAATTCTAACTGAAACGGGGCGAAACCTGCGGAGCCGTTAGAAACCGAATCAATTGTTTCTCATGCAATGCAATTGGTGGCGACCCGCAAACCACTGTTCGATTGAGTACGGGGATTTGTATGCAGCACTGAGCTTAAGTTTTTGTAATCCGCCCGACGAGAGCAGCTGCCGCTCACGCGCTTACGAAGAAGCTCGATGAGCGGAGCGGATAGTTCCGCCTGGGATTCAATCGTTCGTCGAGGAACCCTGGTCCAGCTTTTCCAAATCGGAGATGGCAGGACCGTTTAGGACGCGGCCAAGTGCGTCAAAACGTGAACCGTGGCACGGGCAATCCCAGGTCTTTTCGAAGCCGTCCCATCGAACGATGCATTTCAAATGCGGACAAACGGCTGAAAGTTTGTGCAATGTTCCCTGGTCGTCACGATAAGCAGCGATTTTTTTTACGCCCTCTCGCAAAAGCGCGCCTTCGCCTGATTGAATCTTTTCCGCGTTCGGC
>QHQU01000026.1 GCA_003219925.1 Verrucomicrobiota bacterium | reverse complement strand
TCTCATTTTTAGGCCACTTGGATCATAAATAGTCCATGAAACGCAACGGCTCTTTTCTGCGGGGTCGATACAACGTTTCTACTATGATTTGTATTTTGCTTACCTCGAGCGGCTTGCGTTGCAGGATAAAAAATCGGATTGTAGAATTCCGGATTTATGAAAGTTGGCGCGCAATGTGTTCATATGAGGCCAGAACGTGATAACCAACAATTAACCAAATAGAATCCCATGTGTATCCTGATCTTCTACATTTACTCCCGCTTTTGCGATCTGTGGGCGGGCCGGCTCCAGCGACTCATTATTTGGAGCCGTTCTCATTCTTCGAGGGTAGCTGTCGCCCTCGCTTTATAAAAAGCGATCCTTGAGCGCGCGATAGTTGTTGACGAATGCAAGCGGTGACCAGCGGTAGTTGGCATCGTCGCAGCCCGCGGGTCTCAGCGCATCGGATCTACGGTCATGGGGCCAAGGTCCAAGAAGGAATTAAGTCTTTCCGCGCCGATCTTCTCTCCAATCATGAAGCTGACGATTACCCTTTCCGTTTTTCTAGTACTGGGTTCAACAAACTGCATCCATGCGGAAAGGTCCAAGTCGACGACTGGGACATCAAACCCAGTCACGCGTAAGCTGTTTATTGACCCCAGCTCCACTTCAGTCCGCTTGGGGAAAGCTACCTTGATCGTCAGTCCGCTTACCCGTCGGGGTGGTAATTATATCGGCGACTATCAACTTAAGGTAAGGCCCTATTTCTTTAAAAGCGAGACCGGCAGTCTGGTTTTGGGCGCATCCGAGGATTTCGTTCGGAGGCTCCAGTCTGGACGAGTGACTGATTTTACCGGCAAGGCCGTTACGCGCGAAGACGGCACAACGCATGTGGTGCTTGGAAGAGCAACTCCCTTGTCGGGTGACCGGGGAACTGTCACCTTTTCAATTGTGACGGAGAAAAACGCAAAGATCATTTTCAAGACTTCGTATCATTTCGAGACCTAGACCCGCACAGATCGAACACACTTCAGCCTAATCTGCGGGGCTCGTACTACCCGATTGTCACCCGCTCCAACTCAAGAAAGGCGCTCAACAGCTCATCAGACTGAACGATGTAGCGGCGCCCGTCTCCGCGATGGCATCAAGGATCCAACGCCAGCCGTCTCGGGTAACGGCGCTGCAATAACCCCACGGCCAGCCCTCTGCGTGTAACCGATCCGCGATCACCTCCCAGTAGTTCACAGGTTCACCTTGAATCGCGTGACTTGGGCTTGGATTTTTGGGGTGTTGGCCGCGTTATACAATCCAGTTTTCCGCGTCCATTTGGATCGCAACACTTGGGCTGGCCTGAATTGGTTTACAGTCGGAGCGATTGCGGTTGCCACTGGGGTTTTCTTGCGGAATAAAAAGTAATCTTCGATTCGAAGTGGCCGAGGTTAATGAAATATTCCGGCTCGTCGGCTTTGCTTTTAGGTATCTCCGCAATCACCTTGGCTTTCGCCAAGTTTTGTTTTTTCGCCGGCTATTTAAACCAAAGCTTTACGGATCTCGCCTATTTATAACTGTCGAAAATCCATAGCGAAGAAAATCCTCTGCATACAGATGGTAAACGCGCTGCTCCAGGTCACGGTTATAGAAGCTACGGTAGTCTGGAACCGAAGCCTGGCCACGATCGGAAAACTCGAAGAGTTGATCGCCAATAAATTGCGCGGGAGCGCCTAGGGAGCGAGTAGCGTGATGAGATGATATCCGGTATTGTTGTGGATCTGTCTGCGGCAAGCCTAGATAACTTTCGAGCTTCGGTAACGACTCCATTGAATGGTCCAGATTTAATAGAAACAGCGATCCCGGTGACAACTCACGCTCCAGTTGATGTGTTTGAGTTCGATAGTGAACGTCGCTATTTCTCAAATCAATAGTGCCGAGATAGCCCACGAACTGATCGAATGAAAATGTGAACTTCTGCTCGGCTCCAACGAGAGTTTCGACCAAATCCGAGTTCCTTTCAGCATTTTGTAAGACATGTACATACGAACTTACAGCGCGCTTAAATGGCGATCGCACAAACTTGATAACGCGATACGACAATGGTGACTGAAAGAAGTCTTCTACCGCCGCTTTATATCGATCACTAAGACAGAAAACGTTCATCCGGTAACAGTGAATCCATGGGTGAAAGGCCAGGGCTTCTTCAAGCAGTCCCATATGCTTAAACATCCATTTGATCGCGAAAACGGAACCTGCTTTTGCACTCCATAGAAGAACGATCTTGTTCCTCAGATCGACAATCGGCTGTGGCCCATAAGTCACCGAGTGCAAATTGGCGGCGATTTGACGGGTTGATTTGTTGCGCTTGCGGCGCCTCGCGACGAAAGTTCTAAGCATCACCAGCGTCAAAGATTTTGTAAGTCGCCATTATCGTGACGCTTCCTTTGTGACATGTCCGTCACTATGTGTGTCACAACACGTCATGTCTGTCCGGAGATTTCTACCACGCTTGGCCGCCTTTCTCTGACAGTTGGTGTGACGCTTACGGTGTGAATGTGTCACAGTCTAAAAATATAGTTCTACTTCGGCCTCAACGGCTTGTGACGCTTGGCCGCTTGGCATGTCGGGACGAACGAACCGCTCAATGGCATCTTTAGGTGCTCCTTATATCCGCGATGCCGGTTGTTCACATCATCCCGAAAACGTCCCCGGCCCAATCTAGGTCTTAATTAAGGCCGCCTTTTGACACGATCGCGTGCCATTGTCGAGCGAAATCCTACACTTCGGATGGAAAAAAACACTACAGCACTATCGCTTCCAATTCCAGAAAGGCACTCAGCGGTTCGTCAGAATGAACGATGTAGCGTTCGCCATGACCGTGTGCGTCAACAATCTAACGCCAGCCATCTCGGGTAATGGCGCTGCAATAGCCCCACGACCAGCCAGCAGCACCGAGCCTGTCAGCGACGGTCTCCCAGTGTTTCATCGGCGGCATGATGCCAGAATCAGCTAATCCCGTGCAACAGCCTCAAACGATCATCGAGATTCGGCCATACCGAGGGGCTGGCAGTGTTTTGAAGGGCTGGGCGTTGGGCCGTACGGGATTGGAGAGAGTGCGAAAGAGGATGCTATCGGTTATGCGAAAGCGCGCGCGAAATTTGGACGCGGAGAAATTCGGGTGCTTAATCAAGACGGATCACTGGAATCCGTGATTGACTTCAATCAAAACAACCGATGAGCTTGCCGACAGGTCGATTTGGCTTGACCCGCCGTAATCTAGTCAAGTAGAAGAGCGCAACGGGGCGCGCCCTTAAACAACAAAGGCGCCAGCTCCACTAATATCTAACATTGAACCGGAGATTCATCATGAACAGCTTCAAAATTAACTCACCTATATCTGAGCAAACATTTCGTAGTGGTCTAGCCATGATCGTATTGGCTTTTATTTCAGCATTACCTTTAGCTGCTCAGGCTCCGGCGGAGAATACAAATGCTCAAGCGGCGACAGTTGAGGCGGTGCAGATAGAAGCTGTCGGCACTATTACGGGCCAGGGCACAACCGGGAGGATCGCGAAATTCACCGGCACCAATAGCGTCGGCAACTCGATCATTGCCGAAAGTAGTAGCAAGATCGGCATCGGTATCGCCACTCCGTCCTCCAAACTTACTGTGCAAGGAAGTGCGACGAACCCAATGATCCTCGGCAACAATACCGGGTCGGGAGCAGGCGTGCAGGGGATGAGCACGGGCGGCTTCGGAGTCATCGGAAAGAGTAGCCGGACGGGCGTTCAAGGCATCTGCACGGGCTCTGTCGGAAACGGTGTTTGGGGAAGCGCGCCCTCCGATACAGGCGTGTTTGGTAGCACCTCAACTGGTCGTGGCGTGTATGGTAACGCGACAGGCAGCGGCGGCGTCGGCGTGTTCGGGCAAAGTAGCGCAGGCAATGGTGTCGAAGGAAGCAGTCCAGGCGGGACGGCGGTTTATGGCAATGGGATTCTTGGCGTGTTTGGCCAAGGCAACAGCGGCGGCTCGGGCGTCTACGGCAACAGCAGTACCGGGGTCGGCGTGTGGGGCGACAGCGGAAGCAGCGATGGGGTTTTCGGGAGGTCAACCAACGGCACTGGCGTGCACGGCATGGCGAACGGTGTCGGCGTGTTCGGTGAAGCCGGGTCCTATGGGGTCATAGCGCGCGGGAGTGTTGGAATTTATGCCGCTCCGACAACCGGAAATACCATCGCCGGTTTGTTCGGCGGCAACGTTCAAATAAATGGCAATCTCACTAAGAGTAGCGGCTCGTTCAAGATCGATCACCCCCTGGATCCGGCTAACAAGTACCTTTACCACTCCTTTGTTGAGTCACCCGACATGAAGAACATCTATGACGGCACCGTGACCCTGGATGAAAAGGGCGAGGCGGTGGTGCCCATGCCAGATTATTTCAGCGCCCTGAATCAGAATTTCCGTTACCAGCTTACCGCTATCGGCGCACCGGCACCCAATCTTTATGTCGCGCAGAAGATGACCGATAATCATTTTAAAGTAGCGGGCGGCAAACCCGGCATGGAAGTATCCTGGCAAGTGACAGGCATTCGCCACGATGCTTATGCGCGGGACCATCGCATTGCGGTCGAGGAAGATAAGGGTAAAGAGCGCGGCTTGTATCTTTATCCGGCAGGCTTTAACGAATCTAAAGGAAAAGCTGTGGGTCCTACGGGTAAGCTATTTGCCGATCAATCGCCGAACCTAGAAAACGTCGCGTCTTCTCAGTGATCGACCACTGGTCATTCATCTAAACTCACGCGACACTTCTAGCCCGATTCGATTAGGCGAAAGGCCGCGCAAAATTTGGACGTGGAGAAATCCGAGTATTTAACGCAGACGATTCGGTGTTGAGTGATTCCGTTCGAGGAAAAGGGTCGATGTTGAAAACGCATTTTCTCGAGCTCGGAGCGTTTTCGTTTTGATACAACTATCGGACGCGTGAGGCGAAGTTGATGAAAATGGGAAGCTGGTGTGTGACGCGACGAGACAATTGTGATACGAAGCTATTGTGCGGCGAGTTAGCTCGAACGAAGCCCTGGCAGCAGATCAAAGCAACTTACGCTGACTACCGGGCAGTATTCACGATCCTAGAAGTACCGTGCATCTCACGTGGGTGGCTACGCGAGTTGCGACTCGGATTGTCGACATCTTAAGCGCTTGCGCCGAAGCAATGGTTAGCGTGGATAGCCGGAGGCCCCTATTTGCCTCTCCGAGCGCCGAAGGTCACGCGCTTACGTACGAGATCCGAACAACTTCCCGATAAACCGTCGCACAAAGCGATTCTTATGCGGTTGGTATCCTTCTTCAAAACTCACCCGGACCGCGAATATGCGTTTGAGAAATGCGCCGGTGAGATCTTGAAGTTGATGGACAAGAACATCGAAGACATCGAGCTGACAAGATTTTGGCGCGATGGCGGTAGGGACGGAGTCGGGAAATATCGCATTGGGACGGGCGCGACGGATGTAATCGTGGATTTCGCACTAGAAGCCAAATGCAAGACGCCAGCCGCAAACAATAGTTCAGGCGTTCGTGAAACGACCCGACTCATCTCGCGGATGAGGTATCGTCAATTTGGCGTCTTCATCACGACATCGTGTGTCCACGAACAGGCTTACAATGAGATCCTTGAAGATGGACATCCTGTTCTCATCATCGCTGGTGCCGATATTTGCGAGATATTGATGAAAGCCGGGTACAACTCGAAAGAGCTCATCGACGCCTGGCTCGAGCGGAATTTCGGCGGCAATGGTTGAGGTTTTGTAGTCATATCTAAATGGTACCGCGACCCGCAACATCCTCGACCTGCTTTGAGGCAGTCGCAGGCGCACGATGCGACCATTCGATTTTTCTTTACGTTAAGAAAAGTGGGGGATGACAGGGGCCGCATCGGAGGCCGCAGCCAATCTAATAACGAGATGTGGAAAATTTGCTCGAAAAATTCACCGGGGCGCTGCGGATAATGTCCGACAGAGCCACCTTTGGTCTCGATCGTCGGCCGGAAGCGGAATTATCAATTGTTTTGATTTCGGGTAAATTCATGGCGTGCCCGCCGAGGTTAAAGAGCAAATTCGGCTCGAAGTCGCGCATGTCCTGTTCATCGACATTGTTGGTTACTCGAAGTTTTCGATTAACGAGCAGCGGGCAGTAGTTGATGAGCTGACGAAAATCGTCCGCGGTTCGGATCAATACCAGAAAGCCGAAGCTGCGGGTCGGCTGATAAAAATTCCAACCGGCGACGGCATGGCGTTGGTCTTCTACACCAGTCAGGAAGCGCCTGCGCAATGCGCGATTGAAATCAGTGGCGCGCTCAAGGCGCATCCA
>QHQU01000025.1 GCA_003219925.1 Verrucomicrobiota bacterium | reverse complement strand
GCGGGGTGATAGATGTGAATGGTCACGCCAATCTCGCGGGGGCCGGCATCAACATGGCGCAAAGAGTGATGGCTTGTGGAGATGCCGGACACATTCTTGTCTCCAAACATGTGGCCGAAGATTTGGAAGAATACGAACACTGGCGACCGCTCCTGCACGACCTTGGGACATGCGAAGTAAAACACGGAATGCGTGTCGCGATCGCGAACCTTTATGCAGATGAAGTCGGCAATCCGCAACTGCCAAAAAAGTTCCAGGCCCTGAAAAAGCACAGCGCGCG
>QHQU01000024.1 GCA_003219925.1 Verrucomicrobiota bacterium | reverse complement strand
CATTGACGACACCGTGATGCAGTACGCCTTCGAACCAGGCCTCGACAAAGTAAACGCCGTTGGGCGGAAATTGTTCGCTGTGTGCACTCAAATTTGCCGTTGGAAAACCGATCTGCCGCCCCAGCTTTGAACCTTCCCTGACCGTGCCGAGAATGGTGTAGTCGCGGCCGAGCATTACGGCTGCGCCAGCGAAATCGCCGCGCTCAATCCGGGCGCGAATGGCGGTGCTGCTGACGACCGCCCCGTTCACTTTCACTGGCGGGATTCCGACAACGTTGAAGTGATGCCGGGTGCCAAGCTTGCGCAGGAGCGCGAGATTGCCGGCCCGATTTTTTCCGAATGACCATTCATGGCCGACACAAATTTCGCACAGGCCCCTGGCGTTCGCGGTCAGTTGGGCAACGAAATCCTCCGCCTCGGTTTGCGCGAAATTTTTGTCGAAAGGAATTATCAGGAGATGGCCGACTCCAAGAGCGCGAATCAACGCGATCTTATGCGGTGTGGAAGTAATGAGATGGGGCGCATTCTCTGGTCGCAAAACTTTGGCAGGATGTGGATCGAACGTGACAACAACCGGCGTTCCATCTTCAGAATGGGCATGCCGCGCAGAAGTGGAGATGACGGCTTGGTGACCGAGGTGCACGCCGTCGAACGCGCCGATCGCGAGGAAAAGCGGACCGTCTAACTGCGCGAGACCGGCCGTAGAACGGAAGATTTCCATCAGAAAAATGACGAATGACGAACGGGGAATACGGCAGAATGACGAAGCACGAATGACGAATGACGAAGGAATGACGAAATCCGAATGTCGAAAACGCAGCGCGATTCGTCATCCGTCATTCGGATTTGTTTCGTCATTCTCCTTGTTTTCCGATTCGCCAGATTTTCGCGAAGATCAGGTGCAACTCTCTGGCTTCCATCCACAGCTCTCGCGCTTCGGGTTTTAGTCTTGGAACTGCGCGAACGGACATGCGCAGAAAAAATTTCGTCTCACGCGCTTCCTTTTTGCAGGTAGCAATGCACTTCAAGAATTCTCGTTTGGAAACCGAGTCATCGGCTTCCGTGTAATTCGCACCGACGCTCGTTCCAGCCCCGATTAATTGGGTAATGATTCGTTCTGTTACCGGATCGCGCGGAATCTTTTTCGTGAAATCAATGACCGCTTCTCCGAACCGCGCAGTTCGTTCTTCCAAATCGTAAACAGGCCTGGCCCTTGGTTCCTCACGAACGATCAACGTTTCGCCATCCAACCAAAACGCATCGTCGTGTTCACGCGTCCTTTTGGAGTTCGTCATTAGGACTTCCTTCGTCATTCGTCATTCGAGCTTCGTCATTCCCCTCACGCTCCCCGCATCCGGGAAACCTGCGGCAACGAAAGCACACGCGCGGCAATTTCGGACGGGTCGCCATTTTTGATCTGATCGACCGAGACCGCGTTCGCGACATCGAATCGCCCCGATTTCACTCGTCGGAGCGAATAGAGATGCGCGCCGCAACCGAGTTCCGCGCCGATGTCGTGTGCGTAAGTTCGAACATAAAAACCTTTGCTGCAGACAACGGTGAAATCGACTTTGGGTAAAGCGATCCGATCGATGGAGTAGCGGTAAACGTGCACTAACCGCGGCTCGCGTTCGACTGTTTTTCCCTGGCGCGCGAGTTTGTAAAGTGGAACACCGGAGTGTTTGATGGCGGAGACCATTGGCGGGGTTTGATAGAAATCGCCACGAAATTTCTCAAACGCGGGCCGAATTTTTTTTTCATCCAAGGCCGGCACCTCGCGCTGCTCAATGATTTCGCCCTCCCTGTCCTGTGTGCTCGTTGTTGCTCCAAACATCATCGTCCCGGAATATTCCTTATCCTCAGCCATAAGGAGATCCTGAATTTTTGTGCCGCGTCCGAGGGTGAGGAGGAGGAGGCCGGTTGCGATCGGATCGAGCGTGCCGCAGTGACCGACTTTCCGGATTTGCAAACGCCGCCGCACCAGCGCGACGACATCATGCGATGTCATCCCTGCGGCTTTGTCCACGAGCAAAACGCCGTCAGGTGTTACGCTCGATTGCTGCACAAGCTTGTTCCACGATTTTTTTCTCTACTTCCGGCAATGTCCCGCGAACACGTGCTCCGGCGGCGAGGACATGGCCGCCACCACCAAACTGGGTACAAATCGCGCAGACGTCGACCACTTCGTTTTTCGAGCGCATGCTGACGCGCACTTTTCCATCGATCAGTTCTTCGAAGAAAATTGCCACGATCACGCCACGAGTAGCCCGCAAATGATCGATCAACCCTTCGTTGTCTTCCGGAATCACGCCGAGGGCGAGGGCAGCGGCCTTGCTCAAACTGAACCACGCCAGTTTTCTGTCGCACCCGAATTGCATCGTGCCCAATAGTTCGCGCAGTAATTCGATGCGCCGGCGTGGAAAATTTTCGTAAAGTAATTGGCTGATTCGCCCGACCTCGACTCCGCAACGAACCAGCTCCGCCGCGATCTCGAACGTGCGCACGGTTGTATTCGGGTACTGAAACGAACCGGTGTCGGTCGAGATTGCCGCGTAAAGGTTTTCCGCGATTTCCGGCGTGATCGGGAAATTTTGGTTCGTTAGGAATTCAAAAAGAATTTGGCCGGTCGCAGGTGCAGTCGGATCGATGTAAACAAGATCACCGTAACGCGGATTACTCGGGTGATGATCGATATTGATCCAAAGTTTGGCATGACGCACCGCGGAGGTAGTGGTGCCGAGACGATTCTGCACTGCGGTATCGAGCGCGACTACGACATCAAAATTTTCCGGCTCGCTTGGTGGTTGGGTTAACAGCTCGGCCTGCGCCAGAAAATTATATTTCTCCAGCATTCCCTCTTCATTCCAGGCCCGGACTTCCTTGCCGAGTCCTTTCAGCGACAATGCGAGAGCCAGCGTGCTCCCGAGAGCGTCTCCATCCGGGCGGACATGACTCAGCACCGCGAATTTATTATGCTCGCGCAAGACGCGACCAATTTCAGCAAATTTGGTGTCGCGCTCGTTCACGCCTTGTTTTCGCGGGCCGAATCGATCTCCTGCATGATTTCGATGACACGTGTGCCGCGTTCGATCGAATCATCGAGATGGAAAACAAGGTGGGGGGTGTATTTCAAGACCACATGTTTTGCCAAGGCGGATTGCAAGGCGGCGCGATGCGCCTCGAGCTGATTGATCACGCTTGCGCCCGTCGTCCCAAGGACGCTGACAAAGACGTGCGCGTTTTTCAGATCGGAGGTGATGTCCACCTGGTTGATGGTCACTAGGCCCGTTTCGAATTTCATTTCGCGTGTGACAATTCCACTGAGCTCGCGCTTGAGCACTTCATTTACGCGCAATAATCGATGTTTCATATAAACTGTGTCATCCCGACCGGACTGGAGGGATCCCGTTGCGATACCTTTAAGTTAACTTCCATGGGATCCCTCGACTTCGCCCGGGATGACTACAATTTCTGCGCGATCTGCTCGAGCGTGTAACACTCGATGATGTCGCCCACTTGGTATTCGCTAAAATCTCCCAGCTTAATTCCGCATTCGAGTCCCGAGCGCACCTCTTTTACGTCATCCTGGAACCGGCGCAGGGTGGCAAGCCCGCCATCATAAACAGGTTGACGACGTCGCAGGATCCGTGCTCGCGCCGTTCGCGCGATGCGACCATCGGTGACGAGACATCCGGCCACGATCCCTCTGCTCAACTGGAATATCTGTTTCACTTCGGCATGGCCAATGACCGATTCGCGATGTTCCGGGTCGAGCAAGCCCGCCATCGCTTCTTTGATCTGATCGAGTAGCTCGTAAATGATCGAGTAAAGTTTGACCTGAACGCCTTCGTGTTTCGCCGCGGTCACGGCCATGTTTTCCACTTTGACATTGAAGCCGACGACGACGGCGTTCGACGCGCTCGCGAGAAGAATATCGTTTTCCGAAATCGGCCCGACCCCAGCGTGAATTATTTCGAGGTCGACTTTCTTGCTCTCGATTTGATTGAGCGCACCGGTCAGCGCTTCCAACGAACCCTGCACGTCGGTTTTCAAGACGATGCGCAAAACTTTTTTGCCGTCGGCCGCTTCCAATAATGTTTCGAGAGTGGCGCGCTGCGGTGTCGCTAACTTGCCGGCGCGCTTCGATTCCAGCCGTTCTTCGCTCAGTTGTTTGGCTTCGCGCTCCGAATCCATCATCAGCAATTCGTCACCTGCGTTGGGCAATCCGGTAAAACCAAGAACTTTCACCGGCATCGACGGCCCCGCGGCCTTCACCGGTTGAGCGCGATCATCGATTAGCGATTTCACTTTGCCGCTGTAATCGCCGCAGATGAAAGCGTCGCCCACCCGCAATGTTCCCATTTGGACAATAACGGTAGCGGTCGGTCCGCGTCCCGCTTCTACCTGCGCTTCAATCACAGTGCCGCGCGGTTTTGCCGTCGGTGATGCCTTCAGTTCCATCACTTCAGCCTGCAGCGTCATCATCTCAAGAAGCTGATCGATATTGGTTCCGCGCGTGGCCGAGACCGGAACCGTAATGGTTTCGCCACCCCAATCTTCCGGTGTCAGCTCACGCTCCTGAAGTTGCTTCTTCACTCGATCGATGTTGGCTGAAGCCAGGTCGATCTTGTTTATCGCGACCATGATTTTGACGTGCGGAGCCGCTTTGGCGTGATTGATTGCTTCAATCGTCTGTGGCATCAGCCCGTCATCGGCTGCAACCACTAGCACCACAATGTCGGTGACCGATGCACCTCGCGCGCGCATGGCGGTGAATGCCGCATGACCTGGAGTGTCGAGAAAAGTAATCAATTGGCCTTTATGTTCCACCCGGTAGGCGCCGATGTGCTGTGTAATCCCGCCCGCTTCCC
Organism: Verrucomicrobiota bacterium; assembly: GCA_003219925.1. Taxonomy (GTDB): domain Bacteria; phylum Verrucomicrobiota; class Verrucomicrobiia; order Chthoniobacterales; family UBA10450; genus AV69. The sequence continues at coordinate 937 of QHQU01000024.1, read as the reverse complement.
CGGCAGCTACCCGGGTTTTCCGAATCGCATCCATCAGGGACGTTTTGCCGTGATCGACGTGGCCCATGAATGTAATAATGGGCGCGCGAGGCTTGAGTTCCTCCTCTTTCGCCGGCTCCGGAGGTGGCGGAGCAACAATAACCTTTTCTTCCTTGTGAACGCCGCCGCCTTTTTCTCGGCGCTCTTTCTCCAGAAAGTATCCGTGCCGCTCCGCAATCTTGGTCGCCACATCGGGCTCGATTGTCTGGTTGGCGTTTACGAAAATGTTGAAATCATCCATCAGCTCCTTGATCAGCTGAAAATTTTTCATCCCGAGCTGCGTCGCCAGCTCTTTGGCAATGATCGGCGGCTTGATTGTGATGACGTTTTTCGGTTCTTCCTCAACTGGCGGAGCAACTTCCGAGGCTTGTCCATCGGTTGATGAAACAGCCGCACCTTCGGCAACCGGAGCAGGAGCCGGAGGCGGTGGTTCGACGACCGGCGGTGGCGGCGGGGCGGTGAGCCCCGGTTTCGCAACCAGTTTCGAAATCGGCGGCAAAATTGTTGTCCTGACCTTTGGGACGCCGTCTGCGGACTTCGCTTTGGGTTTATCGATTAACGAAACCGATTCCATCTTGCTCACAGACTTAGGCTTCTCTTCGGTTGTCTCTGGCACCTCCCCAGTGACCCGAGCGGGCGCACCTTTCTCCTTTGCGGGCCCTATAGGGCGTTCCGGTTTTTCGGCGGCCTTTGTTTTGGATTCTTTAGCTTTAGGCGGCGTCTCTTTCTGAGGAACAGTCTTCGCCGGTCTGCGCGCGGTCGTTGCCGCTTTGCGCGCCGGCGATTTCGTCGTGCTTTTCGTTGCCATCTTGTTCCTCAAAATTTCTGCTCATGGCCCTGAGCTCCTCAGCGGAGAGCCATAACTACTGAGCGGGTTCCGGTTCCTTCACCGCTTCGT
>QHQU01000023.1 GCA_003219925.1 Verrucomicrobiota bacterium | reverse complement strand
ATCTTTTCGCAAAATAGGAATGGTGGTGCACTTGAACCGGCGCGCGCCGATGTTCAGCTCGTAGTTCAACTTGTCCTCGTGCAGGAGCTGGCGCTTCTTCAGATCGATCAGCAAGTTGGTCGTGCCATCGCGTAGATGCCGGCCCGTGACGTTATTTTCCAGGACAATGAGGGAGTGCGATGGGTCGGCGAGGTTGTGGAGCAATATCTCGATCCCGGAATTCGGAAATGATTTTCCAATCAAGCGAACAATCCGGGCATAATTTTCCAAATACTCGGTCGTATCGTCGGCGATTTTTTTGCCCTCATATTTCTCGAAAAGCCTGGCATAGACTTTTTGCTCCGAAGGTTCGAGTTGGGCGCGAACGTTGTTTTGTTCGCCGATAAAAATCAATTGTCGTGCCGCAGTGTAATCGTTGTTCTTCAGGAAATAATGCGTCCCAAGCCGGAAATCCTTGAGATTGAATTCGGGAAAGTTTTCGCGGTTGATCGTGAACGGATAGAAATCGTAATCCTCGAGATTGCGACCGTACTTGCGTCGTTCCTTGTATTTCCCCCAGAGAAAACCGGCGGCCAGCAGGACGAGCGAGGCGATGATCGACGCGATTACATTAACCGTAACATCGCCGCTGATTCCTTTGATCATATGCGTTCAGAAGCTAGAGCGAGCTCAGGCCTGTTGGAAGCTCTTAGCGCGCAAAGACAGTGGGGCACGCTTCTAGCCATGTGGCGCCAGCATCCTCATTTGGCGAACAGAAGCACGGGCCTCGAGAAGGCGTCTCTCCGATGCGAGTTGGCCCTCACAGTTTTCAGATGGCTGGGCTACACCCTGCGCAAAGTAAAACGATTGTTGGCCGTTTCCCATAATCGCAATCGCAAGAGGCGCTGTTGAAGCGCGGTGTCGAGCCTCGGCCAAAGCGCACGCACAATATTCTCGCCGGTGGACGGCTCATCGCGAAATTCGTTGGTTTCAAGATCGAGGTGTTTGTCGCGCCAAGGGGCGAGCGCCCGTCCCAGGGCGTCGCGCAGTTCCTCAAAATTCGCCAGCGCGCCCGAACGCTCGTCGTATTCGCCGCCGATTGTCGCCTCCGCGACGTAACGATGGCCATGTCCCCGCGGATTGTTGCATTTACCAAATAGCTCAGCGTTCTGTGCATCGGAAAAGGAAAGCACATGCAAACGGTGCGCCGCGCTAAATGCTTCACGCATTCCCAGGAACAGTCCGCCATCATTCCAAGCTTCCGCAAAAAAATCGTCGCGTTCATGCAGCCGAACCCGGGATAATGGCACCTTGCCTGAGCCGCTTTGAAGAATAAAGCGCGATAACGATTCGGTCGTGATCGGTTTCCCGCGCAATGCATCGACATCGCGATTCAAGTTTTTGTGATCGAGTTGGGTTCGGAATAGGTGAATCAATGAGGAAATTTCCTCCTCCGTCCCGAGTGCTGGTTCTGGCGGAATTGAGTCGGCACGAAGAGTAAGTCGGGTCCGATAATTGTGACCATGCTCAGCGGTGGAAATACCGAAAAGTTTTTCATTCTCGGACGCACTTAAATGCGGATGCACCGCAACAAGCCTCGCCGGATCGCCACCGAAAAGCGGTGCGACATCCTCGAGAAGTTGCCGACAAATATTCTCCGCGGTCGGCACTTTATCCCGAAAGGCGGGATTATCTTCGTTCAAAAAGCGATGGTCGTAGCGATCGTGAATGATTTGACCGGCGCGTTCCTTAATTTCGCTGATGTTGATCAGCATTCCAGTTGTAGGATCGGGCTGACCGCTGAATACAAAATAGGCCACATAGTTGCGGCCGGTGCCGTAACGCGCGGTGCTTTCTTCGCCGAAAAACTTGCGGTTCTCTTCTGCGGAAAATTTCTCTGCGAACAACCGCCGCGAAGCGGAGAATTCGACGCGTTTGCTGACGGTGAGAAGCATCAAAGAGCAAACATGCTGCGAAGGATCGTGCAAATGACGCATGGAAGTTAGGCATCCAGCTTGACTCGGCCGCCAGGCTTCCAGCCTGACGAAACGCAAAACTCCACCGGCAAGATGCCCGTCGCCCGAGATAGGCTGGAAGCCTATCTTCGGTTACTCTTTCAAGAGCGAGAGGAATTCGGAACGAGTGCGCGCGTCCTCTTTGAAAGCACCGAGCAGACAGGAAGTTTTCATGATCGAGTTCTGCTTCTCGACGCCGCGCATCATCATGCAGAGATGTTTCGCTTCCACCACGACGGCGACGCCGTTTGGTTCTAGACAGTTCATCAACGACTCGGCGATTTGCGTCGTCAGGTTTTCCTGAATCTGCAAACGGCGCGCAAAAACATCGACAATGCGCGCGACTTTCGACAATCCGATGACTTTGCCATTGGGAATGTAAGCGACGTGGGCGCGGCCGATGAATGGGAGCAGATGATGCTCGCACATCGAATAGAGTTCGATGTCTTTGACGAGAATGATTTCGCTCGCTTCCGAATCGAAGATGGCGTTGTTGACGATCTCCTCGACGCTTTGGCGATAGCCTTGCGTGAGAAATTCCATCGCCCGCGCCGCCCGAGCTGGCGTTTTCGCCAGGCCCTGGCGATCCCCGTCTTCACCGATCGCGTCGAGCAATTCGCAATAGACTTTCGTTAGGCGGCCGATCTGACCCGGCGGGAGCGGTTGACCAAAAGGCGCCACTCGATCTTCGGTTTCAATTTCAGAGTCGTTCGTGCGCAAGATCGACAATCCCTAATCGAGCCAACTCAACGGATATTTCTCGTCGTCGAGCGCTACCGCTGCTTCGGTGAGCTCGAGAGTGTGCTGAGTATCGAACATGACCGCCAGTTCCTCGGTCCTCTGCGCATTTTTGCTCGCCATGATTGTGCCCGGATGCGGTCCGTGCGGAATTCCGCGCGGATGGAGGGTGATCGAGGCAGGCTCGATTCCGCGACGCGACCCAAAATTACCGCGCACGTAAAACAAAACTTCGTCGGCTTCGACGTTATCGTGGACCCACGGAATTTTGACGGCCTCGGGGTGCGTATCGAGCAAGCGCGGCGCGAAAGTACAGACGACGTAACCGCGGATTTCAAATGTTTGATGAATGGGCGGCGGTTGATGCACCGTTCCGGTAATTGGCTCGAAGTCCTGAGCGTTAAAGGTGAAGGGGTAGACGTAGCCGTCCCAACCAACGACGTCGAACGGATGATGCGCCATGGTCACGCACGTCCAACGGGGTCCATCTTTCACCAGAATTTCGGTGTCCCGTTCCTGGTCGATTGGATTCAGTTGGGTCGGTCCGTGAAAGTCGCGTTCGGAATAAGGCGAGCCCATTTTAATCTGACCTTCGCTGTTCAGATAGCGTTTCGGAATCCGGACCGGTCCGGACGATTCGAGAATAAGATAATCTTCCTCTTCAACCTTATCCGGCACGAGCCGGTATGTGATCCCCCGGGGAACGACGATGTAATCTTCCGCGCGATAACGTTGTTTGCCGAAAACCGTCTCGAGCGTGCCGCCACCTTTGAAGATGAAGATGATTTCGTCGGCACCGCCATTTTTGTAATACTCGAATTTTCCGTACAGCTTCTCCGGCCGCGCCCGCCACGCGGTCATATCCTGGTTGAACAGAATCGGGATACGCCCGCTGTAGAGATCGCCGCGACGCGGAATGTTCGCGGTCTTTAAATGGTGATGACGCAGCGGACTGTCCGCCGCTTTCTTCAGCTCTTCACATTTCAGGAGTTTAACGCTCCGCACACGAGTGGGCGGACGCAGATGATACATGATGGAATAGGCTTCGTTGAATCCCTCCGTCGTAATGACGTGTTCGTAGGCGATGCCTTCGTTCTTGTAGGTCGGCGCTGCGCCGTTGCGATGAAACCAGATGTGATGCTTTCGCGGAATCTGACCGAGTCTTTGATAAAATGGCATAAGTGTGAATTAGAGATAGTAATCGATGGGACTGACAACAAGCAGATTACCCTTACCCCAACCCTCTCCCAAAGGGAGAGGTGGTTCCTTCTCCCTCGGGGAGAAGGTTAGGATGAGGGCCGTCTTGACGTTCATTTAGAGTTTACAGATTGCCTCGCCTCTCCTGCTCTTTTTCCAGCGCCTCAAACAGGGCTTTGAAATTGCCTTTGCCGAAACTCTTCGCGCCCTTGCGCTGGATGATTTCGAAGAAGAGCGTCGGACGATCTTCCACCGGTTTGGTAAATATTTGCAGCAGATACCCCTCGTCGTCGCGATCGACCAAAATGCCGAGTCGCTTTAACGGCTCCAGGTCTTCATCGATGTGGCCGACGCGATCGGGCAACTCGTCGTAGTAGGTTGATGGAATATTCAAGAACTCGATGCCGCGCTTCTGAATTTCGGTCACGGTTTTGACGATGTCCTTGGTCGCGATGGCCACGTGTTGCACGCCTTCCCCGTTGTAAAAATCCAGATATTCCTCCACCTGCGATTTCTTTTTGCCCTCGGCCGGCTCATTAATCGGAAATTTCACGAAACCATTTCCGTTACTCATCACCTTGCTCATCAGAGCCGAGTATTCGGTCGAGATATCTTTGTCATCGAAGGTCAGGATATTTCGGAACCCCATCACGTCCTCATAAAATTTCACCCACGGATTCATTTGGTTCCAACCGACGTTGCCCACGCAGTGATCGCAATAAAGCAATCCCGTTTCAGAGGGATTGTAATTCGATTCCCATTTTTCGAACCCGGGCATGAAAATACCGCTGTAATCCTCGCGTTCGATGAAAAGATGAACGGTGTCGCCATAAGTATGGATGCCACTCATGATCAGTTGCCCGTCGCCATCGGTCAAAGTCATCGGTTCGAGGAAACTCTTGCCCCCGCGGCTGGTAGTTTCCTCCCAGGCAGAAGTGGCGTCTTTCACTTTCAACGCGATCGCTTTCACCCCGTCACCATGTTTGGCGACGTGTTCCGCGGTGGAATTGTCGGGGCGCAGCGGTGTGGTTAAAACGAAGGTCAGTTGGTTTTGCCGAATGGCATAACTGGCCCGATCCTTGGTGCCGGTTTCAGGCCCGGAATAAGCAAGGCTTTGGAAGCCAAAAGCGGTTTTGTAAAAATGCGCCGCTTGTTTGGCGTTGCCGACGTAAAACTCGATGTAATCGGTGCCTTGGAGGGGTAAAAAATCTGCTTCGGCGGCGGGCGCTTTCTTGGGGGCGGCGATGGTGGTTGGCATGTGAATCCTTCCGGTTAATTGGTCAACCTAAAATATAGGATCGACAATGGCGCGCTGCAAGGATGGGGACAGCGGAGAAGCGTGATTGTAGCGGCAGTTTGTCGCCTGCGAAACCGATAACCGCAGCCGACACGGCTGCCTCCACAGGTCTATTTTGGCGCGGGCGAGGCGGCGAGTCTTTGAAAGCGCGGATCATCGCGCAGCGGATCGAACATTGGATCGAGCCGGAGCAGCGCAGGAGTAAGCGGACACTGCCCGCCGCCCAACGGACCTTCGTACGGTATCGCGAGCACTTTTTGTAAAGCGGCGATGGCGCGGTCGGGCTCCCCGACCTGCGCCGCCACGCGGGCCAGGATCTCAATCGGAGCGGGTCCATCAAAGGCGTCTTTCTCGATCCGCATCGCGGCCATCGCCCGCTGCGACAGAGTTAGCGCGGCCGCTTTGTCACCGAGGCCCATATTGGTCAGCGCGAGATCGAAAAGGAGGTTATAATTTTCCGGCTGTTCTTTGAGGAAGGGTTCCAGATCACCGCGGGCCATGCGCCAGCTTTCCTGGGCGGCGGCATGGTCGCCGGCGACTTCTTGCGCCCAACCTAACCAAAAGCGCATTTCGCCTATGGCGTAACCCCACGCGGGATCAGGCTTGGCAAGTATTTCTTTTAGCTGAGGAATGATCTGCGCAGGACGACGCTCTAGTATCGTTTGGTAAACTTGAGCGTACAAGACATTGGAATCGTCAGGAGGAGGGTGAAGCGATACCAGGAGTGCCGAAGCACGCGGCAAATCGCCTTCGGCTTGGGCCACTGACGCCTTTACCGCGAGGGTGTCCATGTCGTCCAGAGTAATGTTGAGAATCTGATCAAACTTGTGCAACGCTTCCGAAAAGCGACGGAGAGCGATATAGGATTGCCCATGTTGTCCGAGCACGTAAACGTTCCGTGGGTCGAGCCGCTCGGCCTCATTGAAGAACGACTCGCTCTGGTCCCACTCTCCTCGCCTCCGTGTGACGTAGGCCATTGACTCGGGAATGCGGCTGCTATTCGGCAGGAGATGTCGTGCTTGCTCAAAATAACGCACAGCCGTGTCATAATCTTTAAGGCAAGCGTAGTGGTAGTAACCCTTGGCATGCAGCGCCTCGCCGAGAT
>QHQU01000022.1 GCA_003219925.1 Verrucomicrobiota bacterium | reverse complement strand
AGGAGGTCCGGGAGGAAGCAGCAAGGCAGGCTGCCACTGTTCAAGGGGAGCTGAGGCTATAAGGCCAAAATTTTTGCATAAAAACCCGAGAATTTTCGAACGGCCCTGAAAGCCTGCTGTCAAATGAGGCAGGTTAAGGCGATTCGGGTAGTCGCACGTTGATTGTATTTGCTGTTTCTCCTTGGCGTGCACTGCCCGAGTCTTTTTTTTGACTCGCAACTATCTGAAAATCCCCCATTGCGCCTGGTCTTGAGCCGAATTTGATAGACACCCTGGTGACGGTGCGGAAACAGCCCTCAATGCCGAGTCACGCCTGCGACTCTGGACGGCAGCGGGAACGTTTCGCCCTGGCAACGGCGGCGGCGATTCCACAAAAATGAGTGAAGGTGATCCGATCGACCTCGCGCTTCGCGAAGATATCGGTGCGGGGGACGTAACAACTACGTTGCTCGTACCTGACGACAGTCGCGCCCAGGCTCGTATTTTGCCGCGAGAAAAAGCCATAATTGCAGGGACAATGACAGCAGCGGAAGTTTTTCGACGGGTTGATCCAGGATTAAAGATTTCCGTAGAACTGACGGACGGGACGGCCGTGCTTGGCGGCGAAACCATTCTCAAAATCCAGGGATCGGCCCGGAGCATTCTTACTGCGGAACGCGTCGCCTTGAATTTTTTGCAGCGACTTTCCGGCATCGCGACGCTGACGCACGAGTATGTAGAGGCGATTGGAAAAAATCCCGCCAAAATCATGGATACCCGAAAGACAACGCCCGGCTTGCGCGCGCTCGAGCGAGCGGCTGTGGTCGCCGGCGGCGGCACTAACCATCGCTTCGGTTTGTTCGACGCGATTTTGGTGAAGGACAATCACTTGGCAGCGGAGCAGGATCTCAAAAAACTTGGGGCCGCAATTCGGCAGGCAAGGGCGCAGAACCCATCGATGAAGATTGAAGTAGAAGCTGATAACCTCGAGCAGGTGCGCGCGCTGGTGCAAATGGACGGGGTCGACGTCATCCTGCTCGACAACATGGAGACGGCGGAAATGCGTGAAGCCATTGCGCTCGGTCGCAAGCATAACGTGAAATTCGAAGCTAGCGGCGGAATCAATCTACGAACGGTGCGACGCATCGCCGCGACTGGCGTCGATTACATTTCAGTTGGCGCGCTCACCCACTCGCCGCGCGCTATCGATTTGTCGCTCGAGCTTACCCATGTTGGTAGCTGATCGGCTGAGCGCGCAAGAATTACGCGCCGAGCTCGGTCCCGGCACGATTGGCCGGCAGATCATCGTGCTCGAGGAAACAACCTCTACCAATGACGTGGTGTGGCAGATGGCGAAAGATGGTGCGCCGGAAGGCATCGTTGTTTTTGCGGAACAGCAAAGCGCCGGCCGCGGCCAACGGGGCAATACTTGGGAATCGGCTGCGGGAAAAGGCCTTTGGTTTTCAGTGCTGCTCCGACCAAAAACCGCGATTAGCGACCCGGTGCAACTGGCGCAACAGACAGCACAAATAGTGGCAACGACAATCCAGAGCGAATTTCATCTCTCCGCTACGCTGAAGCTACCTAACGACATTTATATCGAGAACCGCAAGGTTGCAGGAGTGTTGGTAGAAATGCGCGCGCAGCCAAAAGCGCCGCATCTCGCCGTTCTCGGCGTTGGTGTGAACGTGAACCAAATGCCACACGATTTCTCGGAAGAACTTCGGGAGCGGGCAACCTCGCTCGTCATTGCTCGCCGTGGCCCGGTCGATCGCACTTCCTTTGCCGTCGCACTACTGCGCAATCTCGATCTACTCTATCGCGCCGCGCATTTACTGTAGGGCGAGCGCGTCGCTTGCCGAGCCTCGTATCGGCAGGCGAGAGCGCCTGCCCTATAATTTTTTCTCGCAGCACAACAGAGCGTTTCATATCGCGCCGCGCATTTACTGTAGGGCGAGCGCGTCGTTTGCCGAGCCTCGTATCGGTAGGCGAGAGCGCCTGCCCTACGATTTTTCTCGCAGCACAACAGAGCGTTTCAATTCTGCCGCCGCAGACGGCGGCAGCTACCGCAAGGGCGATCGTTACGCCACAAAATTTTGCAACGCCTTCAATTTTTCCAACGCCCGACCGGATTCAATTTGTTCGCGTGCCATCGCGATTCCCCCATTCATCTCGCTGGCCAAACCGGACACGACAAATCCCGCCGCCGCATTCGCAATCAGCAAGTCGTGCTTTGGTCCGGTCTCCCCGCCACCGAGAATTCGCATGATCGTTTCAGCATTTGTCCTGGCATCCCCGCCCGTTAGTTCCGGCAACGTTGCTTGCGGAATCCCAAGCCAGCGCGTGTCCAGGACGGCGGAGGTGATTTTCCCGGAATTGACTTCCGCGATTACAGTCGGCCCGATCGTCGACACATCATCCATGGTGAGGGAGTCAACCGCCGTTCCACTCACGATCCAGGCGCGCTCGCAATCGAGTCGCCGCAGGACATCGGCGAACAGCATTGTCAGGTCAGGAGAGAAAACACCAATCAGCTGGCGTTTTGGTCGCGCGGGATTCAAGAGCGGACCGAGCAGGTTAAAGATTGTGCGTTGCTGTCTTCTGGCCAATCGCAACCGCATTTCCGCCAGCGCTCGAAACGCCGGGTGATAGGTTCGCGCGAAAACAAATCCGCAGCCGAGTCGTTTAATGCATTCACGCAAATCATCCGGCTCGAGATCAATTGCGACCCCGAGCGCTTCCAGCACGTCGGCGCTGCCGCTGCGCGAAGTAACGCCGCGGTTGCCGTGTTTCACGACCGTCGCCCCGCCTGCAGCCAGAACGAATGTTATCGCAGTTGAGACATTGAATAGATCGATGCCGTCGCCACCTGTCCCGCAAACATCGACGATCGGTCCGTCAACCTCAATTTCCAAGGGCACCGCGCGCTCCAACAAGACGCGCACAAAACTCGCGATCTCGCTCGCACTTTCGCCCTTGTCATGGAGCGCGGTCAAAAAATCAGCTTTTGTTTTTGCTTCAATCGAATCGGAAAGCAAAAACGCCGCAGCTTCCTGCACATCGAACGCAGAGAGATCATTCCCTGCGCGAATTTTTTCAATCAGCGAAATCATCGCGCCGTCGCATCACGCCGCTTGCGGCTCATCTCGCTCAGCCATTTCCGGTAAAGCATCGGCGAAATTTCCGAGGGCTTGATTTCGCTGCGACCACCCCAAAAAACATTGGTGTAGGAGACCGGAACGCTTTTCGCGGCCAGATGCGCATCCATCGCCGCTTTGTGTTCGAGGAGCCGCGTTTTATCGGTGCCGTGCGTGACAGCCATGATGTTGACGTTGCGAAACTCCGGGCCGCCTTCCCGCCAGTAACAATGCGTGAGAATGTGATGCCGCCCGATCTCGCCGCCCGCTTCAACCTCACGGCCCGGCGGCACCGCCCAATGAAACAGCGCGTTGAATCGCGTTACCCGCACGCCTCCAGCGCTCGGCTTGACATGTTCCAGAAAAGTGGAAAAACGCCCAATGATTTTGCGGGCGTTCAGCTCCTCAGCCACGCGATAAAATTCTTCCAGGGAAACGCCGGCCTCCCTCGCGCGCGTGACCCACGGCGTGGGACGAATTTCTTCCGGCGTGAACTCCCGTTTCAGTGCCAGTAAAACCTTCCACTCGCGCTCGCTCAATTCGACCGCGCGCACTTCGATTATCTTCGCCGGTGATTCTGCCCGGCTTCCGGGCTCGATTGTTTTGCGACGGACATGGCCAACTCCAAGAGTGAAAATTCCTTTCGCCGGCATGATCCGAAAACGTTCCGCGCCGGTCTTGGCTGCGAGCAATCGGCAATGTTCTTCGAGCGAAAATCCGTGCGGCACCTTCACTGTCGTCCACAATTTGTAATCTGAGCCCGCGGTCAGGGTGTCGGTTGATCGCAAAACGACGTGCCCGGAAAACGGGTCGCACTGAAACATGAAGTCGAAAGCGGCGTCGATTTTTGCTTCCGGAACTTTCCAAGCCACCAGCGCGCCGTCTGCCAAATTTGTTGCCAGCAATGTTTGGCGAACCCGCCGAATCGTCCCAGCGCGCAACATGGCCGCAATCCGCGCCATTACCACATCGGCGGCGACGCCGACGCGGTCCGCGATTTCCTGAAATGGTTCACGCACGAACCCTTCAATTTTGTCCTCCGAGATGGCGAGAATCTTTTCGTTAATCGGATCGTTGTGCTCGACTGGGAGCATGCGGCTTAATCTCGCACAAAAACAAGGGAGCGCAGGCTGCCAGCCCGCACGCCGAGAACGATTGGCTTAAACAATCGACTTCCCAAGAAGCTTTTCCGCCAGCGGCACGGAACAGAGGCCTGCGGCCTGTGCGCCAAGCAGACATTCTGTCCGCTTTCAGCTTACATGGAAGCGGAGTGCAACTCCGCTGGGCGCACAAACCTGGAGGTCTATGTTTCGCTCCTGCCAAAAAGAGCAAGCTGGCAGCTTCCAGAGAACTACATTCAATCGTTTGCCGAACATTCTTCCTCCGTCAATGTTCACAGCAAGGAGGCTGCGAACGGCCGAGCAGGATGCTCGCCCTCCCAAAACCGATGCTCAAAGCAATCTTCTTCGACGCAGTCGGCACTCTCTTTTATTTAACAAAAACTGTAGGCGACCATTACGCAATCGTTGCCGCCGAGGTTGGTCTGAAGTTGAACGCGAAGAAACTGGATGCCGCGTTCTACTCTGCCTGGAAACAAATGCCGCCGCGTGAAGCGATCGATGGCCCGCGCGAAAACGACGATAAAGATTGGTGGCGCGAGCTGGTCGATCTTGTCCTAAAGGAAGCCGCGCCCACCATTGACGAATTAGATCGAGACAATTTTTTTGAAGTCGCTTACGAGCATTTCGCCGAGGCCGGAGTGTGGGAATCGTATCCGGAAGTCGTTGACGTTCTGGAGCAATTGCGACCGCACCTTGCGCTGGCGATCGTTTCAAATTTCGACGGCCGATTGCGCGTCATTCTTGAACGGCTTGGCATCTCGAAATATTTCCGCCACGTTTTCGTCTCAAGCGAGGTCGGCGCGGACAAACCCGATCCCGAAATTTTTCGGCGCGCGCTCGAATTTCTTGAGGTCCAACCGCGCGACACTTTGCATGTTGGCGATGATCCCGAGCGCGATTGGCGGGCCGCGACCGACGCCGGCTTGTCGATTTTTCAATTAGACCGGAAGAAGAACTCCCTGCGCGATTTGATTCCTCTTCTGCGCGGTGGCCTGTGACCACCGTCTCCTGAAACCCGGGGACGACTGAGATGGGTCGGCCGGGACTCGAACCCGGAACCAACGCCTCAAAAGGGCGCTGATTAACCTGGTATGACGAATATTTTGACTAATACTTGACAAATATCGGTTGTTTTCGCATCTTTGCTTCACCATGCGTAAGACAAGGCTGGCTCTCACAAAAACGAAGGTGAGCGGGCGACGTTACTATTGCGTGACGAGCCCGAAGCTAGGTCCCGGAAGAAACCGAAGGTTCTTCAAAGATAAACCGGAAGCGGAAGCGTTCCTGCGTCTCGCGCAAGTGCAGCAGGAAACTTACGGCCCGGCGGCATTGTCGTTTTCCGATGCGCTCGGTGTCGAGACGATTGAGTGCTGCGAATGGTTGCAGCCTTATGGCAAAACGATTCGCGATGCGACCAAGTTTTATCTCGCCCATCTTAAAGCCGTCACCGGCAGCGGGAAGGTGCGCGAAGTCGTTGCCGATTTGTTGGCGGCACGAATCGCCGATGGAATGTCGGATCGTTATCTCGGTGACCTGCGCGTGCGGCTTGGTCGCTTTGTAAATTGCTTTGGCGAGGAAATGATTGCCGCAATCAACGCGCGTCAAATTGACGAATGGCTGCGAGGATTGGGCGTCGGCGCAGTCACGCGCAATACGTTTCGTCGGCGGCTGGCCGTTCTTTTCAGTTTTGCCAAACGGCGTGGTTACGTTACTGAAAATCCGGTTGCGGACGTGGAGCGCGCAAAAGAGCGCGAGACGGAGGTTGAGATTCTTTCCGCCAGCGAAACGGTGCGGCTTCTCGAGTGTGCCGATTCTGAAACGCTGCCGTTTTGGGCAATCGGGGCATTTGCCGGTTTGCGTCGGGCTGAGAT
>QHQU01000021.1 GCA_003219925.1 Verrucomicrobiota bacterium | reverse complement strand
ATTCCATGCAGCAAACAGGGACTTTTGCCTTAAATATGCTTTGATCTAAAGACGTGGCGCAAATCACTCCGCCGACTCCGGCTTTGGAAGAACCGCTTGGGCCTGTTGAAACGGGCGGACTGCGAGGATTTGTGGCGAAGTTCACCGTCCTCAAAGGCGCACAACGGGAGCTTTGGCTGACCTTCGCCATAAAGCTACTCATCATCTGCGCCTATTCGATTACCAATAAGACGTTGATTTTATGGCTCTCGTCGGACCTTGGGTTCAGTGATCAAGCAGCGGGAGCCTTAGTGGGCTGGGTCTGGGCGCCGGCTATGACAGTGTTCACGCTGCTGGCCGGCTCGCTCACCGATGCGCTTGGCCTTCGGCGAACTTTTTTCCTCGGTGTCACTATCTGCCTCATGGCGCGCGCAGTGATGGTCTTCACGACGGTGAAATGGTTGGCGCTGGCCGGCGGCTTATTTCCGTTAGTGATCGGCGAAGCGTTGGGCACGCCGGTATTAATCGCCGCGGCGCGACGATATTCGACCACGCGGCAACGTTCGATCTCCTTCTCGATGATCTACATGGTGATGAATGTTGGCTATCTAATTGCTGGCACCATTTTCGACTACGTGCGCCATTCGTTGGGCGAGTATGGTTATCTAAATCTCCTTGGATTACACATAACAACGTATCGCACGCTTTTCCTCGCGAGCCTCGGTTTCGAGGTTCTGCTTTTTCCGACAATTTATTTTCTGCGCCGAGGAGCTGAGGCGACAGACGAAGGCATTAGATTCAACGCCGAGCCGGTGAGGCACGCCACGGGCGCGCTCTGGAACCGCATCTGGCTAACCGTTCGCGACAGCGCCATCGATACTGTCGCGCTATTTAAGCGGCTACTCGGTCAGTCCGGTTTTTATCGGCTTCTTGCTTTTCTTCTCTTGATTGGATTTCTGAAGCTAATCTTCCTACAGATGGACTACGTGTTTCCAAAATTCGGTATCCGCGAGTTAGGAAATGGCGCTCCGATCGGTCACCTCTCGAATATCAATTATATTCTCATCATCATTTTGGTGCCAGTTATTGGCGCGCTAACGCAAGAGTATTCCGCCTACAGAATGGTCGTCGTAGGGGGAGCGATTTGCGCCGCATCTGTTTTTGTTATGGCTTTGCCGACAATGTGGTTTCAACGACCGGCCCAAGGTTTCATTGGCCAATGGATTGGCCACGGTTATCTGGGAGTACAGGGAAGCATTCATCCCTATTACTTAATGATCGCGATCTACATATCGATCTTCTCAATTGGCGAAGCTTTTTATTCGCCGCGCGTATACGAGTATGCCGCCGCCATAGCTCCCAAGGGCCAGGAAGCTTCCTATGGCGCCCTCTCCTACATTCCATTCCTTATCGGAAAACTCCTCGTTGGAACCGGAGGCTGGTTGCTAGCTGCCTTTTGCCCAGCACAAGGTCCACGAAACTCCGGGCGGATGTGGCTGATCTTTGCGCTGGCGGCATCGATTGCGCCGATTGGATTGGTTGCGCTGCGGCGCTACATTCGCGTGCCCGAGGCGGGACGTGAACAGACGAGCTGATCGAGCTGTCTAACATTCGTTCGCCATGATCAATTTACCCAAGCGACCCGCGCCGCGCTCGCGTTTTCTGGTCGTCATTTGCATTATGGTTCTGATGGGGTTGATCGGCGCACAGATGTTTTTAAACCGCGCCGGCGCACAAAAACAGGAGGAGAAAAAAGTGCAAACAACTACTGATCCATTGTCCAGCGTTCCACCAGCGGCGACAACAAAGCCTACCGACAAAGAGTTAAAGCAGAAGCTGACGCCCGAGCAATACTACGTGACACAGAAATGTGGCACCGAGCCCCCGTTCAACAACGCCTACTGGAACAATCACACGCCAGGGATTTACGTTGATGTGGTCACCGGCGAACCACTCTTCACTTCGCTCGACAAATTCGATAGCGGAAGCGGCTGGCCCAGTTTCACCAAACCGATCGCCAAAGAAAAGGTCGTCGAGAAATCCGATCGCACCGTGGGAATGGATCGGACCGAAGTTCGCGGCGCGAAAAGCGATGCCCATCTCGGCCACGTCTTTGACGATGGGCCTGGTCCAAATGGACTTCGATACTGCGTCAATTCGGCCGCGCTCCGTTTCATACCGGTCGAGAAATTGAAAGAAGAAGGCTACGGCCAATTTCTACCTCTGTTCGAGGGGAAGAAATAGCACTGCTCTTAGCCAGCGGGCTAGAGAAGCACACCGCCCTTGCAGTGCATTTTGCGCTCTCGCTTGCCGGGATCGCTTTGACGATTACCGGAACGATTCCACATCACACTGTGACTCTGGATCATACGGGCGACGTTGGACTGAGCGGGAAAGTTAGACTGACGACGAGCGACTTGGGTGGGTTTGATCTCAACCACTCCGGCGACGTCGAGATCATCCGCTAGGTTCTCTGCTTTTTCGCCGTCTCCCATTCCACGCGCATGCGAGGATTCGTTCAGGGTTGTTTTCTACGTTTCGAAGATTTTTGGCCGCAAAACTTCGCAACTCAGCGAAACGCTGCGCGAATCCGTTTACTCCGGATCCGCCTCTGAAAACAGGCTGCGCAACACCGCGGGTCAAGAAGCGGTTCTTCACTCGTCATTTGTTGGCGTCGTTCTTGCTGCGCGTGAGCTGTCTCATGGCTCTGAATCCTGTCGATCGAGAGGTTCTGAACACTGCGTTTGGAATGTCATCTGCCGCGAATGAACCGCTTAATCCGGATGCTGTTCGCTCCAAGCTCGGAGGAATTAATGAGGACGACTTCTATGTTAGTCTCGAGATAATGGAAGGAGACGGCTTGATTGAAACGAGTCGCAAGCTCACGAGGCGACCATCCAACTTTTGGGTTACCTCCCGAGGCGTCGTTAAACTGTTGGACGAGAATGGCCAGAGGCCTGCCATTCAAGCGGCAGTTGAAAAAGCTATCGTAGCGAAGCCGAACTCAACTTTGTCGGAAATCGCTGGAGCCGTCGCGCAACCTCCACTGATCGTCGCAGCTATTGTCGAGACCCTCGAAAACCAGGGTGAGATCGATGTTCAACGTGGATTGGGTGTCGAGCTTCAGGTCAGCGGTGTCCACGCAGCGCTTCGTCGACGCGTTCAAGAAGCGTGCTCATAAAACCATTCCACGCGCGCGCGAAGGACCCACGCGGGCAATCATTCGCTTATTGTGCGGCTACACTTTGGCGCACAACATAGAACAGGATTGAAACCATCAGATTTGTTGTGACTTGTGTTGTGACTTAGCTAGTTTCAGTACGCGACTTCGACATAAGTGCCTTAAGTTGTGTTACTTGGAGGCGGGGGCGGGAATCGAACCCGCGAATAGCGGTTTTGCAGACCGCGACCTTACCACTTGGCTACCCCGCCATTGCGCGCGGCGCGAGACTATCGAGTGCAGGCAAGCGCTGTCAACGCGCGGCGATTTAACGATTCAACGATTTGCCGAATCCGGATATCGTGAAGGCATGACGAAGTCACGCGACCTTTTCGCGCGCGCGCGCCGGCGAATCCCAGGCGGTGTGAATTCGCCGGTGCGCGGTTTTCGGGCCGTGGGCGGCGAACCAGTTTTTGTCGGGCGCGCGAAGGGCTCCCGTATTGGGAACGTCGATGACGTCGAACTAATCGATTACGTGGGCAGCTGGGGCCCTGCCATTCTCGGACACGCGCCTCCAGTTGTCGTTAGCGCCATCCGCGATGCGGCGCAGCGAGGCGTCAGTTTCGGCATTCCCAATCCTCTCGAAGTCGAAATGGCGGAACTGATTTGCGCATGGATGCCGGCAATCGAAAAAGTCCGGATGGTGAATAGTGGCACAGAGGCAACGATGTCCTGCCTCCGGCTGGCGCGAGGATTCACTAAACGCGACAAGATCGTCAAGTTCGCCGGTTGTTATCATGGCCACGCTGATTCGCTGCTGGTAAAAGCCGGAAGTGGCGCGCTCACTCATGGCCAGCCAGACAGCGCGGGCATCCCGGGAGCAGTCGCGGGCGAAACAATTGTCCTTCCTTTCAATAATATCGAATCAGTCCGCGCCGCCTTTCGCGAAAACAAGGACCACATCGCCGGCGTCATTCTGGAACCAATTCCGGCAAACGCCGGATTATTTTTCCCGCGCAAAGATTTCCTTCATCAACTTCGCGAAGAATGCACGAAAAACGGCGCGGTCTTAATCTTCGATGAAGTCATGACTGGTTTCCGTGTTGCGCGAGGCGGCGCGCAACAGCTTTATGGAACTCGGCCTGATCTGACGGCGCTCGGCAAGGTCATTGGCGGTGGTTTGCCGGTCGGGGCGTTCGGCGGCCGCGCGGAAATTATGGATTGCCTCTCGCCCGTTGGACCGGTTTACCAGGCGGGAACGCTTTCTGGGAATCCGCTGGCCATGGCGGCAGGGTTGGCACAATTGCGGGAACTTGATCGGATCGATGGCTGGAGACTACTGGAAGATCTCGGTGCAAAACTGGAGAGCAGGTTGACCAACGCGATCTCAGGAAAGGAGCTCACCTTGCATCGCATCGGTTCGATGTTTTGTCTCTTTTTCGCCAGTGGTCCGATCTTCGATCTGGAATCCGCGCAGCGCAGCGATACCAAAAAATTCGCGCAGTTTTTTCACTCATGTCTCG
>QHQU01000122.1 GCA_003219925.1 Verrucomicrobiota bacterium | reverse complement strand
TAACGTAATGGACTTTGATCCGAAGATTTTTTGTCAGAGCGGGCGCCTGGATCGTCTGCCCGTCCTTATCTACATAAGTAACTTTCTTGGCAAACTTGTAATGAACTGGCTCACCTGACCCGGTATCAAGGACCAACGCGCTGTCCGGCGTATAATCGGTAATTTTGCCTGTGCTCTCTGTTCCGGTCACAGTCGAGACCTGAGCATTTGCGATAGCGACGAAGAGAACGCTGGCGCATGCGAAACCAATCAAGGATTTAATCATACTAATTTTCCTTTCTCCATTCCAACTGTGCGCCCACCGCTCTATTCCTAACGATGCAGCGCCTGTAATTATATCGTCCACCACAAACCAGTTGAGCGTGTCTTGCGGTGAACTCGAAGGCGGCCAGACGTGGACAGATGCCGGTGTTTTCGGCAAACTAAAGTGTGCCTGAAGAAGGAAGCGAAAGTCGCAGTTTCCGTATTATCCCGTTAATCTGCGCATTGCTCGCGATCGCGTTGGGCTTACTCACGCTGATCGGGTGGATTTCGGGGGTGCCATTACTGGCCAGTGTTCGCGCCAGCTATATTCCGATGGCGCCGAGCACGGCTTTTTGTTTCACCTTAATTGGCGTTGGACTGATTGCGCACTTGTTGAAGGCAGCGTTACGCTGGATTCCACGGGTTGTTGCATCGGTCGTGCTTGCGGTGGTGTGCGCGAAATTGGTCGAAATTTTTGGCGATTTAAACTTTGGCATCGATCCCTGGTTCGTGCGTAATCCCGGACTATTCGGCGCAGTCCCGACCGGACGAATGGCACCGATGACTGCCATAAACTTCCTTTTTATTGGAACCGGCCTGCTCGCTCTTACTGGGAGGCAACCGGCAAAATTCGCCGGTCCTCTCGGTGCACTCGCCGCTGTTATCGGCGCGGTTGTTCTTGTTGGCTATTGGTACGGAACGCCATTGCTTTATGGCGGCCACACTATCCCGGTCGCGCTTTCCACTGCCTGCGGTTTTTTTCTATCGGGAATCGGCATCGTGATGGCGGCCGGCGCGACGGGATGGCCGTTGCGAGCATTTCTGGGCGACTCCACTCGCGCGCTGTTGCTGCGTGCTTTTGTGCCGCTCATTACCGCAGCGGCACTAATCAATGGTTGGATCAACGCGAGATTACCTGCACGCATCCATGTCAACCCCGCGGTCACTTCCGCCCTCTGCGCTGTTGTCTTCGCTGCTTTGATCGCGTTGATCATTTCGCAGATTTCCCGTGTGGTCGGCGGGCGAATCGATCGCGCTGAAGCTGCGCGCAACCTTGCTCAAGCCGAATTACTCGCGCTTAATGCCCATCTCGAGACCAAGGTGCAGGAACGCACGCGCGAATTACGCCTGAAGAATCAACAAATGAAAGAAGAGTTGCAAATGGCGCGCGAGCTTCAAATCGCGCTTTTACCACAAAAATTTCCGACCGTTCCCGCGGATGTCCCGGTTCAGGAAAGCGCATTACGGTTTCTCAGTTTGTACTTCCCCACTGGCGATGTTAGCGGCGATTTCTTCAATGTTTTTCCCATTGGAGAGAAAGCGGCGGGTATTTTTATTTGCGACGTGATGGGACATGGCGTGCGCTCGGCTCTGATCACGAGCATGATTCGCGGATTAGTGGAAGAGCATGTGCAGGCCGCGGCAGATCCGGGCGAGCTACTCACGCGGATCAATCGTGCTCTCGCCGTCATTCTCAAACAAGCGGACACAACCATGTTCGCGACTTGTTTTTATGTCGTGGCTGATGTTGAACGCGCGCAGTTGCGGTTCGCTAATGCGGGGCATCCGTCCGCCCTTCACATTCAGCACGGTAATGGAGCTGCGCACAAACTTCAGGGCAACGGACGCCCCGGTCCGGCCATTGGAATTTTCCCAACTGCCAGTTATGTCACGTCAACTAGTCCGATGAAAAAAGGCGATCGTGTCATGCTCTTTACCGACGGGTTATTCGAAGTGGAAGATGCTTCCGGCACACTCTTCACGGAGGAGCAACTGCACACTACCGTCACTCGCTACGCTGGCCTTCCGGCCCAGGAATTTTTTGACCGTGTCATCAGCGACGTTCGCCAGTTTTCCGAACGGAAATCGTTCGACGACGATGTTTGCGTTGTGGGAATGGAAGTGCAGCATACCGGTTGAGCTCCTTGCTCTAGCTGGCGTCCGCGGCGGCAGAACGGCTAAACTGGTGCTGGCGAGAGCGGCGGCTACATCGAGTTGGAGGCAGTGACGACACAAAATGTTTTGCTTGTGACCGGGGAAAACGATTGAAATGCACTCATGAACGGGCCCGTCCGCAAAATCGAAATCTTATCGCCTTTCAATCAAGCAATCGAGCTAACGAGATTAATCCTGTTTCGTCCGTTCGATATTGCAAAATGGCTCATCATCGGCTTCGCCGCTTTTCTCAGCGGTTGGTTGAATAGCGGCGGCGGAAGTGTTAATCCCTGGAGTTTCCGTGGTTGGAACACCTCAAGCGCCCAAGCGCCACAGTTCCAATTCCAGTCCTTCAATCTCGACCATGCTGGCGTGTTCCTCCTGGTCCTCATCGCGGTTCTGGCCATTTTCATTTTCGCAATCGTTATTCTCTGGCTTTGGATCACCTCGCGTGGCCGTTTCATTTTTATCGATTGCCTCGTCCGTAACCGCGCCGCGATTGCAGAGCCGTGGCGCGAATATCACCGGGAAGGCAATGGCTTTTTTCTTTTTCTGATTGTCCTGATCGTCGCCTCAATTGCGATCGTGGCCTTATTAGGCGGGTTTGTTTTCGGTTCCCTTATGTTGTGGCGGAATTACCACATCTCGAATACGCCGGCGTTGCTCGTTCTCGTGCCAATCGCCGTCTTCGCCTGGGTCGCATTTGCGGTTGTGGTAAATCTGATCCTTTATTTTATGCCGCCGGTCATGTATACGCGGCGCTGTTCGCCGGGCGACGCCGCACGCGCCATTCTGCGACTGATTCTCGACGACCCGGTCCCTTTCATTCTCTTCATTTTATTCATGCTCGCGCTCTGGATCGGATGGATCATGGTGGGTTGCCTGGTCACCTGCCTGACCTGTTGTCTGGCCTCGTTGCCTTATATTGGCACTGTCATGGTGTTGCCTGTTCCAGTTTTCTTCCGCTCCTTTTCGCTTCTTTTCTTGCGCCAATTTGGGGCGGACTGGGATGTGTGGAGCAAGATCCCGGTTCCGGAGACGACTACTCCGCCCGTGCAAACGATCGTTCCGGCGCCTCCGCCGGCACCAGCCGCACCAATGGGAGAAACCACTCCGCCAGCGTCAGAAGTTCCGCCGGAAGAGCCGAACCCGCCAGAACCCTCGCGCTATGAGTCACCCGAGTCCCCACCGCCGCCATGAACGTGTTGGCTAACGTGAACTGTGCGGGCGTGTATGCCAGGAAAAATGCGACGTTAGGACAAGACTCAGACAGCTACCCCTGTCGCCTGGGACCGCGTTTCGCATTCATCGTGTCTGCCTCGGCTGCGCTTCTGCTTCTACGATGCATTGATCCCGTGCTCGCGGACAGCTGGTTGCCGTTTCATCCATCGTGTGGCGCCATCACGGGGTTGCCCTGTATTTTTTGCGGGATGACGCGCGCTTTGCATTTACTCCTTAATGGCGATTTTATCGGGGCAATTTATTTCAACTGGCTAGCCTTTCCCTTTCTCGGAGCGATCATTTTTTTGTTTGCTCTGTTTGCCATCGAGATCGCTAAACGACGCGTGATTTGGAGGTTAAGCATGGTCTTGCGGGTGACGCGGTGGCGACTAACGGTTTTTGGGCTGGGCTTACTGTTGCTTTGGACGCTGCAAACTTATCTCGCCGTTTCGCAACAGAAGCACGAACTACTTAATACGCGCGGGCCGCTTTACGTCCTTTTTGTGCGCTGATTTTCGAGGCGACGAGTACGCGAGTGCTCAACGGTGGATCGGCCGCTCCGCGGGCGATGCTATAAATGGGTGTGGCTTGCGCCGGCACATTCTTGAACATCGAGCAGGGGACTGCTCGATCCACCGTTAGCCGCCTGGCGTTAATGCCAACAGCCGCCTCTTGTCCGCGGCGGACAAACCGCTGTTTTGAATCCACGCACTTGCTGCGGCCGGATCCTTGTTCAGCCAAAACGCTGCGATCCCATTGAGGGATTTATCGCGAATTTTCGGATCAGAGATCGTAACCGCCCATGCCGCTGCAGCATTGGGATCCTTTCGCAGTAAACTATAAGTATAAGTGCCGAGCGCTTCATCGCGTGTCGGGCCGCTGAGTCCCTTAATCCATTCGCCGGCGGCCGCCGGATCATTGGTGGCCCAGTAGTTGATGGCGCCACCCAATGTCGCTTCGCGCACATCGGGTGGAAGGGTAGCTGCGTATTCGCTCGCGTCCCGTGGATCATTAACCGCCATCTGAATAACCAAGACGTGCTCCGCCTGCCGGCGCGTTTCCAAGTCCGGCAGTTTACCAACCCATTCTTTGGCACGCTCCGGATCTTTGGCAAAAATGTAACTCGCCAAAGTGGAAGCCATTTGGCGCCCCGCTGAATCAGTCGCTCGCGTCGCGACGTACTGTTCCGCGGCCCCAGGGTCCTTTGACCACCATCCATTGATCGCGCCGTTCATGGCCCCTTGGAATCCTTGAGTATCGCTATGGGAGCGCGCCCATTCGATTGCAGCCGATGGATCAATCGCCGCCCAATTTTGCGCGATGACGGATGCCTCCGGATGAAAATGCATTGCGTTTGCTTGCATGGTATCGAAGAACTTCGCGGCGCCGACCGGATCGAGGTCGGACCACTTCATGAGCAGAGAACTTAGGAAGCCATTCCGTTGCTCACGCGTAAGGACATCTGCCGGCCACTCCTGGATTTGTTTGGCCAAAGTCTTTGCCTGAGCGGCATCGGCGCTGGTAATTACCGATTGCACGGCCGCCGTCTTGGTCTCGGAAATTTTGAATCCTGCTGCTGCTCGCAATGCCGCGACCGGATCAAGATGCGCCCAGGCTTTAAAAAATACGGCAACCTTGGCGTTCGTCTCTTTGCCAGCGGGTAAATTTTGCAACTGCATGGCCAATTCATTCAGTTGCTGCGGCGAAAGCGCGGAAAGAACGCCGAATAATTCCTGAAATGGAACCGTCACAATATTCCCAAGCAAGATGTTGGGATGCTCCATCTCCGATTCCAGACGTGAACCTGATTTCGCCCTAAGGTTGGCGGTGGCAGCAGAACCGCCGTCACTAGCTTGCACGACGGTTGAGGCAGTGCGACGCGCAGGCGAGATCGTGACGCCAATCACCACGCCAACAAAAATACCAGCGGCCAGCAACAACGTTGCGCGAACGATCGAACTGTCCATGAATCGTTAGATTTCGGTCGCGCCCCAGAATTTGCGAAATGCGCCCGGCCAACTGCGGTCAATCACGGCCTGGCGCGCCTGTCGCGACATCTGATGGCGCTTGCGCTTGTCATTTACTAAGTCACGGATGGCCCGGGCCAAATCTTCAACGTCGTGCGATTTCGTGACCACGCCGTTGACATTCTCTTCGACCAACTCCTTGGGGCCGCCGGTGTCCGAGACAATCACCGGCACTCCCGAAGCCTGCGCTTCGATGACAACATTGCCAAAAGTGTCGGTGGTACTAGGGAAAACAAAAACATCGGCCGAAGCATAGGCGGCGGCGAGTTCTTTGCCGCGCAAATAGCCGGTGAAGATTGCCTCGGGCATTGCCTCGTGCAATGCCTGCAAATAGGGGCCGTCGCCGACGAGATAGAGCTGAATGGGAAGTCCTTCGTCACGTAGTTGGCGGTAGGCTTGCGCCAAAACATCAAGGTTTTTCTCTTTCGAAATGCGGCCGACGTAAAGCAAGTGAACGGCGCCGTTGTGTTCGCCGAACTTTTGCCAAAAAGCGGGATCGCGATGCTCCGGACTGAACAACGTCGTATCCAGACCACGCGGCAAAATTTTTAATTTTTCCGGCGCAAATCCGCGCGCAATCCAGCTTCGCCGATATTCTTCCGAGTTGACGAAAACGCTATCGAGCTGGCCGTAGAACCAATGCATGTAATTCCAGGCCACACTTTCAAGAAAACTGTCGTCCGTCAGAATGCGGATGTATTGCGGAAAATCCGTGTGATAAATGCCGCTCGTTTGCAGGTTCAACATTTTCGCCGCTGCCAATGCAGTCAACCCGATCGGTCCGGGTGTGCTGATAATAATTTCAGTGAATCCTTCGCGCTGAATGTAATCGAGCATGCGCAGGATCGGCGGGAAGCTAAGTTTCTGCAGCTCATATTCAGGCAGCTCGAATTCGCCGATCGGTTTGAAATTTTTGATCGGAATATCGGTGATGCGAATCTCGTTGCGCGAAGTGACGACGATTAGATCGGCGCCCGCGTTCTTCGCCGCTGCCGTCATTTTGCGAATAGTAGTGGCGACGCCATTTACGTCCTCAAGGGTGTCGGTAAACCAGGCGCGTTTAGTGTTGCGCAAATTCTCTGGAACTGTGCCCGTCATTTCCTGGAAAATTTCCCGCAACCATTTGCGCGAGGGCGCCTGACTGTGAAACCCGTAGATGTAAGGCGACAGAACAAGGAGAAGCGGCGCGATGGCGGTGAGCGCTTGCATGCCCTCGATCAGGTTTCCCCCCGTCATTTGCTGCACGAACCTTTGAAAAAAACGAAAAGCCAATTGTTCCGATACAATGTTGGCGAGAAGGAAAGCGCGCCGTTCTGGCTCCGCGACGACTTCGACTTCGCGCGCGATCTTCTCCTTCACCTCAGGCCGGGCGAAATAGCGCGAAAGTTCGTTCCAAAGCGAGACATTGGCGGGCTTGGCCAGCTCGAAAATCTTTCCGGAAAGCACACCCTGCGCAACGAAGGTGGCTTTCTCACGGAGAGTGAATCGCGTCGGATCTCTCCCTTCCATGAAGCGCGAAAACATTTGCTCGAGCAGCACCGCGCTCGGTCCCAGCTTTTCATGGAAACGTCCCTGAATAAAACAGGAAAGCGTGTTGTAGAATCCGTGCGAAAGGGCGAGGGGAGTTCCGGCGCGACCCTTGGGCTGACAGCGGCCCGCCCTGATATGAGCGAGGAATTCCGTCGCCGTTTTTGCCTTCGGCGTTTCTGTAAAAGCGGACGCGCAAAATTTTCCGCCGTGATCATCGGAGCCGCCAACGAGGACTTTTTTCCAAGGCTCGGGGTGACTGGGAGCGAGATCGTGGCGATTGGCGAAGTCATCAATTTTTGCCGGCGTCAATTCGCGCAGTGATTTGACCGCCAGATCGCTGAGCAGGGAATCGCGCAGGCCATTGATTCCTTCAAAATGTTTGAAGAGAAGGATCAGCCGTTCCAGATGCGAGGCAGTGAGCTTGCCGTTGACGCTGTAGAGCGGGTGGGCGATGGCGTGCGCAATGCGATTTTCTGCCAGATACTTTTGCAGCTCGAAAATGTTGCTACGGAAGACGGAAATATCTTGATGCTGCGCTGGCGTAATCCCCCAAACGAGCACATGAACCTTACACGGATCTTGCGGAAAATAAGTGGTAACCTGTTCGCTAATAAAAGTCCGCGGTTTATCCGCAATCGCTAAGCAACCGTCAATGCAGTCGTGATCCGTGATGGTGACAAAATCCATCCCGTGCTCGCGCAATTGCGTGTAAACATCAAGCGGCTCGGTGCAGCTATCAGGAAAATCAAACCGACGGAAAAGCCAGTCTTCCGAACGCGCACTAAACTTGGAGTGAATATGAAGATCGCACCGGCTCATGTCGCTTCTCGATTTGTTCGCTGCCTACCAATCCAATCGCGGTAGGTGGTCGCGTTACGGGTGCGAGCAAAGCGCTGGATGAACTGAAGAATCTGGTCCCAGATTTTCGGAGCCTCGAAATCTGGAGGATGAATGCTCAACCGTGCCAGCTCGCGCATTTCGAGACTGCGCGCGAGCGCGGCATTCCATCCCAGGCTCAAGGTGCGACGCCATTTCGAACGCGTGGTGTAAACCAGCGAGCGCGTTGCTTCGCGTTCGCCGGTCAGAAGATCAAGGACGCTGTCGATCCGAGTGGTGTACTGCATTCCGGCGTCGCGCGCCGCGCGTTCGCCCGCGTGATTGAGCAGCCAGGCCGGGGCGACAAATCCAATCGGTGAGAGGCGCGCAGCTTCAAATTCATCACGCGCTCTTGTAATTCGCGCGAAGGCTTCGTCGTAATCGAGCTCGAAAAATTCGCCTTCGTCCTGAGTATAAAACCGGGTCATGAACTTCTCCTTGATCCGTTCCCCCGCACGGCGTGGGCGTTCATGAAAATAACCGTGAATCACAATTTCATAGCCGCGCGCCTCGAGATCGCGCAACCAGGAAACAAAATTCTTGTCCTCGGTTGCGCTCCCTTCCCGGTGATAATTCGGTACAACCAAAAGCGAAGTAGTACGAACGCCGGCGTGTTGCAGTGCCTCGATAATTCTGGCCGATGCCTCTCGTGTGCATGGCGCAACATCGTGAACCGAAACTACAAATGAACGCCGCGGGGCTTCCGCCGCTAATATCGGCAGGAAATCCGCGGCCACCGCCTCCGTCATGGGTCAAACTTCCCCCTCTGACGCAAGCCGAACAAGGCGAAAATGGGGGTTCGACAATGACTCCCCTTTGCCGCAAAATCGTGGCTATGCCGCTGATCACATTCGAAGGTTCCGAGGACTGCGGAAAAATCGACGCAGATGAAACGGCTCGCCCCACGCCTGGAAAATGGGGGATCAGGCCGGCAGTTCTTCGGGAGCCCGGCGGCACCGCGATTGGCGAAGTCATTCGGCATTTGCTCCAGCATTCTGAAGACAATCATGCCATGACGCCTGAAACTGAACTGCTCCTTTTTGAAGCGAGCCGCAGCCAACTCGTGCGTGAGGAAATCCAGCCGGCACTGCGGCGCGGCGAATGGGTAATTTGCGATCGCTTTTTTGATTCAACCACGGTTTACCAAGGTGCGGCGCGTCAACTCCATCTTGGGCTCGTCAAAAAACTGAATGCCTTTGTCGTTGGCGATTGCGTTCCCGATCTTACCTTCGTGCTCGACATCGATCGGGCCACTGCTCAATCGCGTCTTGGGAATCGAAAAAAATTCGCGATCGAGTGAAGGAAAAGTCTGATGAATTCCACGAGCGCATGATTGGCGCCTATCGAGAGCTGGCCGAGAACGAACCCAGACGCGTCATCCTGATCGATGGGCGAATCTCGCCGGATACAATCGAGAACCAAATCTGGAATACATTTGCTCAACGCTTTTCCGACCTCGGAAAACATCAGACTCCAAAGACCAAACTTCAAACGCCCTAAATGTCTTTCTCCGCTGATAGCGCGCTGGAATATTTGCAACGCGCACACAAAAAAAACCGGCTCGCTCATGCCTACCTCATTTCAGGTCCCGCTGGGAGCGGGAAATCGGATGTTGCCGCCCGGCTGGCTGCGGCCTTGAACAAGACGACGCCGGAAAAGGTTTTGAGGGCGCAGGCACCAGATGTTTTTGTGACCGAACCCGCCTCGCGTTCGCGCAAAATTGTGGTCGATCAAATTCGCCGTCTTGAGCGTGTTCTTCAACTGCGCACCGCCGGAAATCGCAAGAAGATTGGGATAATTCGCGATGCTGATCGAATGCAAACGCAGGCGGCCAACGCATTTTTGAAAACGCTCGAGGAACCGCCGCAGAATTCACTTCTCCTTTTGCTCACTGCTCTCCCCGAAGCGTTGCCCGAGACAATCGTCTCGCGCTGCTTGAGCCTGCCCCTGCGAACCGCGCTCGAGATCGTGCCTTCGCCGCAGGAAATGGAGTTGTTGCGCTTGTTATGCGCGACGGCGGCGGAAAAATCGCGCGGGATCGAAGGGGCGTATCGGGTTTCGCAAGGAATCCAGGCCCTGCTCAATTCCATTCGCGAGCAGATCAGGGACGAACACGCGGCGGCCTTGAAACGAGAGGAAACGCGCTACCGTCATACCACTGACGGGGGATGGTTGAGTGAGCGCGAAGATTATTACAAGGCGTTAACTGAAAGTGTGTATCGCGAACGGCGCAGCCGATTGATTGAGACGCTTTTTCTCTGGTGGGCGGATGTGCTACGCGCGAAGGTCGCGAAGGTGGAGCGCCTGCTCGAAAGTTGTGCCGAGGCGACAGAGAAACTCGCCGGGCAATTGAACACCGCGGCAGTCTTAAAACGAGTCCGGCGTCTGGAAGAAATGCGCGACCAATTGAACACGAACGCGCAGGAAGCGCTCGTGCTCGAAGTCGGTTGCCTGCACATTTTTCGTTAGGAACTAGAGGAACACAGATTTGCAAGTCTGTGCGCCAAACAGGCTTTTAGCCTGTTTCAGATCAGCGGGTCAAAAACCGGCTGGGCGCACAGGCATAGATGCCTATGTTCCGCTAAGATGCCGAAACGCCGCACTCTTTCGGTCGCGCTCATTGGAACTAAATTCATGGGCCGCGCCCATTCCAACGCCTGGCGACAGGCTCCGCGCTTTTTCGATTTACCCGCTGATATTCGAATGGCAGCAATTTGCGGACGCGATCGCGCTGGGACCGTTCGCGCGGCGAACAGGCTGGGCTGGGAAAGGGCGGTGACTGATTGGAAAGCAATCATGGTCGACCCGATGATCGACATCGTCGACATTTGCACACCTAACGATTCCCACGCAGAGATGGCGATTGCGGCCGCGGGTGCAGGCAAAGCGATACTTTGCGAAAAACCGCTGGCCCGAAACGTAGCCGGAGCGCGCCGGATGGTTGACGCGGTGAAACGCGCACGGGTCGCGAACATGGTTTGCCACAATTATCGGCGGGTGCCGGCCATCGCATTGGCCAGGCAAATGATCGATGGCGGCAAAATCGGCGATCGCATTTATCATTTTCGTGCTCGTTACGCCCAGGATTGGATTGCCGATGATAATTTTCCGATGGTCTGGCGCTTGCAATCAAAGATCGCCGGCTCTGGTGCGCTCGGTGACATTGGCGCTCACAGCATCGATCTGGCGCGATTTCTTGTCGGCGAAATTGCAGGCATCTCAGCGATGAGCGAAACATTTGTCAAAAGGCGGTTAACGAAAAATAGACAGTTTGCTCGTGTCGACGTTGATGATGCTGTCAGCGTGATCGGCAAGTTTCGGAACGGGGCGATGCTGAACTTGGAAGCGACCCGTTTTGCTCGTGGCCGCAAAAATCAGCTTGCTTTTGAAATCAATGGCAGCCGCGGTTCACTCGCCTTCGATCTCGAGGAAATGAACCGGCTGCGTTTCTACGATGCGAGTGATCCCGAGCAGATGCGCGGATTTCGCGACATCATTGTTACGGAATCGACCCATCCGTATGTTGTAAATTGGTGGCCGCCCGGCCATCTCATTGGTTACGAGCATTCCTTCGTGCACACGGTGGCCGACTTTGTGAAAGCCGTTATCGCCGGCAAAAAGATCGAGCCTGATTTCGCCGACGGATTAAAGACGCAGCGCGTCCTCGACGCCATCCAACGCGCCCGGCCTTTGTCCTTGCTGTAATCGAAGTAAACTAATCACATGAAACGAAAGACAATCGGGATGAAACGCATGACGACATCTGCGAAATCGAGCAAGCCCAAGAGTCACGACGATTATCTTGCTGCGGTGACCGAAGACAAGCGGGGCGCATTACAAAAACTTCGCAAGGCAATTAAGATGGCGGCCCCCAAAGCCGAAGAATGCATCAGCTATCAATTGCCAGCATTTCGTCTGAATGGAAAATTTCTGGTCGCTTACGGTGCCGCGACAAATCACTGCGCCTTCTATCCGGGTTCTACAGTTAAAGCCCTTAAGGACGACCTGAAAAGTTACAATACCAGCAAGGGCACGATCCGCTTTTCAGCCGGTAAACCGTTGCCGTCCGCGCTCGTCCGGAAGTTAGTAAGGCTTCGGATTGAAGAGAAAGGGTAATGGTTAGGAGTTGGCGGTTATTAGTAAAACGCGCCTACCGGATACCGGTGTCGCAGCGCCACTCTACCTTCGTCATCCGGTCGACAACTACATCGACTTCGAAGGGCCCATAGTGCCCGATTCCGCCTTTTTTGTCCTTTAGCGAAACGATGTAGTGACCCGGTTCCAGTGGGACACGGAAATATCCCTGATCGTCGGTGGTAAACGGTGTTGCCATTCCTTTTTCGTTTTGCGCGAGGAACGTCGCGTTTGCTGATGGTTTCGAACCAGGAATTCCGATTCTCGCTGGTCCGCCGTTCACGGGACCGACGGTAATCACCCCTTCGATACCCGTTTGTGGTTCTGCGGCGGAAAGCGTTGCGCCAAGGAGGAGGCAGCAGGATAAAATGGACGTCGTCCAGATCATCTGGAAATAAAGACCGAAAAAGTGAAATATTGAAATGCGAGGGAGGGCCGGGATCAACGATCCCGACTACTGCAGCCGGAAAACGATATCACGTAACGCCAAAATCCGTTATATCGCGTTTGCAGCCGAAACGGCTCCCGCTACAAAAAGGATCACGCGGCCTTTCTGTGACGCGTTGCGGCTGAACTCTTGCGCGCGTGATGCGATTTTTTTGTCTTGTTCAGGCTCTCCTGCAGGACCGACACGAGATCGATCACTTTCGTAGATGGTCGTGGCTTCGGTTTCGGTTTTTCTTCGATTTCTTTCCCACCTGCTTCAACTTTGTCCTCGATCACCTCCATCAAGGCTTCGCGGTAATCATCGCGATATTTTTTCGGATCCCATTTCGACGACATGCTGTCGACGAGCGCTTTTGCCATATCGAGTTCCCGCTTTCCGGGTTCGAGCTTCTTTGGGATATGGAGCTTGTCTGCGTCCGCCAGTTCCTCAGCGAAGTGCATCAGTTCCAGCACGAGGACACTATCCTTCGCTTTCACTCCAGCGAGATATTGGCGCGTTTTGATTACAACTTTGGCGATCCCGACCTTGCCGGTCTTCGCCAGCGTCTCGTGCAGCAAGACATAAGCTTTGTCGCCCCCTTTTTGTGGCTCTAGGTAGTAGGGTTTATAGAAGAATATCGGATCGATTTCTTGCTGATCGACGAAGTCCTGGATGTCTACGGTTTGAGTTGCCTCAAGATCGACCCGTTGAAAGTCTTCATCCTTCAGAACAACGTATTTCCCCTTTTCGTATTCGTAGCCTTTGACGATGTCATCCCACGGTACTTCCTTGCCGTCCTTCTCTGCCACGCGCTTGTAATTAACCGGGCTCAAGTCCTCCGCGCGCAAGAGCCGGAATTTCAGTTCTTCTTTGCGGGTGGCGGGGTAGAG
>QHQU01000121.1 GCA_003219925.1 Verrucomicrobiota bacterium | reverse complement strand
GCGGAGTGAACTTAGCTGTCGAAGGTGGAATGGGCGAAAACGGCAATGACAAAACAAAGCTGGAAGAAGACATTTGCATTCACATTTTCACCGTCTCATCGGCGATGGTTGGTGTTTGCCTTACGGTCATCGGTCTGATCCGCGTCGTTATCACACTCGGCAAGGCCGATACCCTGGCGGACGACTTCCTCGCAAGCGACGCTCTGTTGTTTCTTACGTCATGTCTCCTTTCCTACGCGGCCCTGCGGGCCCGCAGTTTTCGGCGGAGGCATCTAATTGAGCGCACGGCCGACGTTGTTTTTATCACCGCGATGGTGGTTATGACCGTTATTTGCGGGTTCATTACCTATGCGATTTCAATCTCCTAACCTGTCACAATAGTGACGACGATAACTACCTTAGCGTCGACCCTCTCATTACTGGGTGTTATCGACGCCTGAGAGAGGCCCAACCGCTTCAGCGGTTTCTTGTTCGTGAAGGAGTAAACCGCTGAAGCGGTTGTGGTAGTAGATTCGGCCATGCATCTCGCTCAAGCGAGGTATTGATGAAATGGGATACAGCAGGGCAACGCTAAACACGTACGACGAGAACTACAGCACAGTTAGTGATTCGGAGCTTTCGCCTTTTCAAAGGCCTGCCAGGCATTCCAGGAACGTTCCCAGTTCCCTTTTGCCGCCCAGGCTTGAGCTTCCAATAAGTGGAAATAAGCTGGCGGCTTTCTAGTCACGGTAAAATGTCGGATGGTGGCGAGCGCGTCGTCGATCAACCCCCGATTCATTTGCTGGCGATAGAGGGTGTAGGCCGCAGAAAAATTATTCGTGGCGCGGAAAACTCGTTCCCGCAACTGTTCGATTGACTGGCCTTTTTCTTCCGGCGGGAAAACAACGTTACTATCAAATTTTTCCATCAATTCGCAGGCGCCCCGGAAATCGCCGGAGGCGCCGCGATACTTGGCGACGGTGCGCCAGGTGAATTGCAACCAATCGGGATGTTTTTTGACTGCGGCGATAAGCGTGTTGATGTCGCCGCGGCTGTCCCAAAGTTGGAAAAACTCGCGTTTTTCTTCCGGCTTCATCGCGACCAAGTCCGGATCGGCATCGAAAAACTTGCTGAAGGCGGGCCGAAATTCTTCGGCGTTTAACTGCGCAAAATAAACGAGCGCCAGGTCATGTTCACTGAAGGCAAGCTGCCTGATAATCTGGCGCGCCGCCGGATCGCGCAGCTTGGCGGTAAGCATAATCGTGCGAAAAATATCCTTGCGCTCTGCTCCGGCGCGGCGCAGAGCCTCGCGCCATGCAACCAGAGCAAGGTCCGGCCGCACGGGCAGCCAGACGAAACCTTCCTGCAAGGGCACCGACTCGGAATTCGGCTCGAGAAAGCGGGCACGCCGAAAATCATCCAGCGCCTTCTGCGCCGGCTCATGTTGTCCGACCTCGGCGGTAGCGCGCAGATAATAAAGTTCCCAATCGAGCGGCGCCCAATTCAATGCGCGGGTAGTCAGGTTGATTGCCTCGGCAAAATTAAGCCCGCGACTGGCGACAATGGCGAGCTGCTTGGCGTTGTCGACCCCAACCCCGCCAGGCAACATCGCCATCGAGCGCCAGGCAATTGTCCAGGAAAGACCGATCACAACAAGCGCGACTCCGAGGAGCCGAAACGTCCACGGGATTGTTTTAGACAATTCCAGTTGCGTTGGGCGATGCAGCGAAAGGCCGAGTAAGAACATTGCGGAATAAGCAGTACCCACACGATGCCCCGAAACATCAATCAGCCCGTGCAAGGCAAACATGACCGCGCCAATCAAGGCGGCGAGGCGGAAACGCTGGTTGGTTCCGACTTGTAGCGGAGCGACGCGGCGAATTAACAATACCGCTCCGAGGACGATGAGCAGCAGTGCCAGCCATCCGAGCTCGGAGCAAACCCAAAGCCAATCGCTTTCGGGATGGAGAGACCGGGTATTGCCGTGAGAAGCATCGCGAAAGATGGCAAAAATGGCTTCGAAATTACCGAGGCCAAGACCGACCCAGGGCGAAGAGCGGATCAATTGCCAGGTGTCGCGGAAAATGAGCCAGCGAAAATCGGATGTGAAATCGCTCCCGGCGAGTTTTTGGAGATGAAAACGGGCCAGCGTTTGCCCACCGGCAACCAGTAGCGCGCTAACGAGAAGAAGGAGGAAGGAAACCGCTAAGGAGATACGGCAGGCGGCGCCGGCGCGCGTGGGGGTATCGAGCCGAAGCGCGACGGTCGCAATCCAGATTGCGCTCGCAGCCACGAGAATAATGACGCCCGCGCGGGAAAAATTGAGACAGATGGCCGAGACGACAATGATCAGCGCGATCGTCCAGAGGATCCAGCGTTTGCGCCCATGCCGAATGTCATCCTGGGCCGCGGCGAGTATCAGCACTGAAGTCACTCCGAAAAGATCGGCCGTTTGGTTGCGATTGGGGAAAGGGCCGAAATTGCGCGGGTTTTTCCAGAAAGGAATCGAGTGCTGGGTCAGATAAAACAGAATGCTGAACGCAGCGATGACCACGACGCCTGCAGCGAAGAGGCGCAATTGAAAACGAGCCACGCGCAACTCGAGTTCCTGGGCCGAAACGCGATAAAGCCAGCACAGACCGGCGACGAGACTGGCAAAACAACCAGCGGTCAGCCACGGCTGCGGGGTTACACTAGAGGGCAGAGCGATTCCGAAATCGTTCGTCAGAGCCGTCCGCCAATCGGGGGTAAAGAACCAGGACTGCGGCAAATAACTCACCAGCGCGCAAAGAGCAAAGGCCAGAAAGGTAGCGTTAATTTTCCAGCCGAGGGAGCGGCGCGGTGGTTGAAAAATCAGGAACGCGCCAAAGAAAGCAACGATGATTCCTTCGGCCCATTTGCTGGTCGCGCCACCAAGAAAAACCGCAAGAACCGGTAGCAACGCGAGGAAAACACTGCGCGCCCATTGCGCCGGCACGGGATGATGAGTGGCGTGACTGGCAGGTTCTTCCATCGTATTTCTCAGGTCAAAAGGCGACCGCGCGAAGTGTAGCATGAGTTGAAGCAGCACGGCCATCGCGTAGTCTCACGCCACGCAAGGCGGTTTAAGTGATGCTCACCCAGCGTTCCGAGGGTCTTCGGCGACTTTTATTAATCTGCCAGATTTGGATCACGGCCGGACTCTTCTGGCTTGGGGTCTGGGTGATGGTGAAGTTTTATTCCCCACCCGGGGGACTGACCTGGCGCCGCTACAGCATTTATTGCGTGTTGCTTGTGCTGGGGTTGACCTTGGAATATCTGGGGCGCGACAGCTCGCGCGATTATCCGCTGCAAACCGACCTGCTGCGGGAACATCGTGTCAGTCTGCGGCAGACGGTCGCCAGTATCGGGACGCTCGTCATTTACCTGATCGCGACCAAGGACGGTTTTATCTCGCGAGTTTTCCTTTTCAATTTCGTGCCTTGTTTTTACCTGGCGTTACTTTTCTCACATCACTATCTGCCCCCCTTTCTGGCCCGCCGGTTTTTTAAGGGAATTCGCCGGGAGAAAACCTTGTTGGTTGGTTCACCGGCACGAGCGGCGCAACTGCGTAACTGGCTGCGACAGAAATCCGAGATTGGCTTGCACACCGCCGGACTGATTAGCCAGGAAACATTCGAGCAAGCGGGCGATCTGCCGATTCTCGGTCAGTTCGGAGATTTCGATCGAATCGTGCACGAATGCGGCGCGACGCAAGTGATCCTGTTGGAATTCCCCAGAACCAATTCCGATCGCGTAATCATCGATGCATGCGACCGACTCGGGGTACGTCTAATCATCCTCAGCGACCTGGAGGAAACGCTGCGTCATCCCGTGGTCCACTTCGAGG
>QHQU01000120.1 GCA_003219925.1 Verrucomicrobiota bacterium | reverse complement strand
CGCGCAACCGCCGCTGGTGGGGAGCACAGCACGAACATGTACCTCAATGACCGTTTTGTTCACCGTGTTGACGGTACTGATGGAAGGACGAAAAACAAGCTGCTCCCAGCTGCGTGTACATCTTTAGCGGCGAGAGCAGAAATGGTTGTTTCCGGGGAGCGAGCGTGACCCACGCCTGCTCCCGATCCCAATTTGTCGCACCGAACCGGCCAGAGATCTGCTGTTGGTTTTTTTTGAATCGACCTTGCATGTTTCGCCGGATCAACAATTGTCCGCTTTGCAGCCGCTGACGAAATGACGAAAAACGATTGGGACCTGGAGGCGGCAAACGCCACCTACAACGTCGAGGGTTGGGGAACCGGTTACTTTTCCATCAATGCTGATGGCAATGTCGTGGCCAAGCCGCTCCAGGAGAATGGTGGCGCCATTCCCATTCTTGAAGTTATTAACGAAGCGCGTTCGCGCGGGCTCCCCTTTCCCCTTGTCATCCGCTTTCAGGATTTGCTCCGCCACCGCGTCGAATCTGTGAACCGCGCATTCGAAAACGCGATCACGGAATTCAACTATCAGGGAAAATACCGCGGCGTTTTTCCGATCAAAGTCAATCAACTGCGCGAAGTGATCGAAGAAATCGTCGATGCCGGCCAGGCGTTTCACTTTGGCCTGGAGGCGGGAAGCAAGCCGGAATTAGTCGCTGCCCTGGCCATGCACAAGGACGCGGAGAGTTTGGTTATTTGCAATGGCTATAAGGATCCGGCTTTTATTCGGATCGCCCTGCTGGGGCGCAAACTGGACAAACAGGTTATCATCGTAGTTGAGAAGCTGGAAGAACTGGAGCAGACCATTCGGACCTCCAAGGAAGTTGGGGTTGAACCGCTCATTGGCATTCGTGTCCGTTTGACCAGCAAAGGCGCGGGCAAATGGACCACCAGTGGAGGCGAGAACGCGAAATTTGGACTCGATACCGTCAATCTCCTTGCCGCGAGCGACATGTTGAAAAGCGAAGGACTGGCGCATTGCCTAAAGCTGATCCACTTCCACGTCGGCTCACAGGTTCCCGACATCTCGACGATCAAACGTGCCGTGCGCGAAGCGGCCCGCTATTACTCCAAGATCGCGAAACTCGGTCACGAACTGGAATACCTCGACGTCGGCGGCGGTCTCGGCGTAGATTACGATGGTTCGCGTTCTACTTTCGATAGCTCAACGAACTATTCGCTTCAGGAATACACCAACGATGTTGTCTGGAACATCATGGACGTATGCGATTCCGAAGGCGTCGCGCATCCAGCAATCGTTAGCGAAGGCGGGCGTGCCATTGTCGCTCACCACTCCGTCCTGGTGATGGAAGCATTCAGCTCAATCGAGAAGACAACCGGGAAAACAAAGATCGGCGCGACCGAAAAGGACCATAAATTGGTGGGCGACATCCTGGAAGTGAAGCAACGGCTTAAACGCGGCAACCGGCTGGAAAGCCTGCACGACATCCAGCAAATCAAGGAAGAAGCCCAGCAAACTTTCGACCTTGGGTTGCTCGAGCTCGAGTCAAAAGCAAAGATCGATAGCGTTTACTGGCAATTGGCCACCCAGATCGTCGGCATGCATCGCGGTCTGCGATTTATCCCGGACGAAGTAAAGGAGCTGGAAACTTCACTGGGCGATCAATACATCTGCAATTTCTCCGTCTTTCAATCGCTCCTCGATCATTGGGCCCTCGGCCAGCTCTTTCCCATCATGCCTATTCATCGCCTGACCGAGGCGCCCGAGCGTAACGGCACCATTGTGGATATTACCTGCGACTCTGATGGCAAGGTCTCCAAGTTCATCGACCTGCTGGATGTTCGAGATACCCTGCCCCTTCATCGAATTAATCCCGGCGAAATCTATTATCTGGGCGTCTTCATGGTTGGCGCTTATCAGGATATCATGGGCGACCTGCACAACTTGTTTGGACGCGTTACCGAAGTGCACGTCTTTCTCGACCCGGACGAAGAATCCGGCTGGTACATCGAAGAAGTAATCGAAGGCAGCACTATCGGCGAAGTTCTCGCCATGACACAGTGGGACAAGGTTGAGCTGATGCGTCTCCTCAAAACACAAGTCGATGCCGCGATCAAAACCGATCGGATGAAACCGAATGACGCGATGAAGCTACTTTCCGATTACGAGCGGCTTCTGCAGGAATACACTTATCTCAGTCTTAATGGCAACAAACCCGTGCCACAACCGGGTAGCTTTTTGCCACTGAGTTCGTGAAGAGGAGTTGTGCTTAGCCGCTAATGCCCGCGCGCGAATACCGCTGGCGACATTTGGCTTTGCTGATTTCGCTGGTCGGGCGCCCGGTCGGTTTGAACATCGTGCACGGGACCGATCCACGCTGGCGCGCCTGATTATCTCGCCGGCGAAAGCCCAGGTCGCGCTTGAAAAGCTCGATTGTAATTGTTGACAAAACCTGTTGCAGAACAGTTGATTGGACCAAGCAAACAGAAAGGAAACATTATGGCCAAAAAAGGTGGATCTGCGGATTCAGTCTACAAAGTGGTGGAACTGGTCGGCACGAGCTCGAAGTCATGGGAGGATGCGGCGAAGAACGCGGTGGAGACCGCTGCTGGAAGCCTGCGTGACCTGCGCGTTGCCGAGATCGTGAAACAGGATATGACAGTTGAGAATGGCAAGGTGGCAGCCTACCGCGCGCGAGTGCTGGTCTCCTTTAAGTACGGAAGCTGAGAAGCCTCCGGCAGGGGGTCGACTCATTCGCTCCTTATTTGTTAGGCCCGATTTGTTCTGTGCCCACAAGAAGCTGTTGGAATTCCGGGTCGTTGCGAATCGCGTAATAGCCAATCGGACGACAGCGAATGTCCGGTGTCATTAGCAACAAAGGTCAACAGCAAGAGATCGAAGACGATCGCTTGAAGATTTACTGGGTTGCCACC
Organism: Verrucomicrobiota bacterium; assembly: GCA_003219925.1. Taxonomy (GTDB): domain Bacteria; phylum Verrucomicrobiota; class Verrucomicrobiia; order Chthoniobacterales; family UBA10450; genus AV69. Next base: position 1,835 of record QHQU01000120.1, on the reverse strand, counting down.
GGCGATTGATCTTGCGGTCGAATTGGGCGCTTGCGCGATTGTAAGAAGGCCACTAACGCGTCAAGTTCCTGCGGCTTAAGCGAGCTGCCGAACGCCGGCATATTGGTCCCGCCATTAACGATGCGGATAACCAGGTTGTCGCGCGTTAGCGTGTCCGCGATGTAGGTCAAGTCGGGACCGCGCCGGCCCCCGAAGCCCTGAATCAGATGACAATTCAGACACCCCTTGTCATGAAACAATTGACCGCCATTGAAAACCGGGCCGCTTGTTGCTCCTACTACTTTCTCGCTGAGCGGCTGAGCGTCGAAGTTCGGCGACCAGGGTGAATGCTGACCTTCCCACCAAAGCGCACCAATCATGATCACAGAGAGACACACGACCGCAATTGCCCAGGGGCGGCGTGATGCAGCGCGCTCTCCTTTATGATTCCAAATAGGGATAAAGAGCAGGAAAAGCCCGATCAGGATTGGGAATCCGATCATGACATAGCCTTCGATTCTGTCCGGGATGAGCGAAAGCAACCCGAAGTACCAAAGAAGATACCAGTCCGGTCTCGGATCGGCTGCGAGTATGCTGGGATCGGGCGGCTTATCTAACGCCGGAGGTCCGACGAAACATGCGGCGACCGCGATTGCTATGATCAGGCCGGTGCAGATGATGACATCGCGCCACGCCAGGTCTGGCCAAAACGGTTTGCCCTTTTTCTTGAGTAGCTCTTCGTACTCGGCGCGATAGGTAGCCGGGTTGACCGGTTTTCCGGCAACAGGAGGCTCTGAAATACCGTGGCGAAGAACCAGCCAGATATGCAGGCCGATAAAGGCAAACATGATTCCCGGAAGGACGAAAACATGAATGGCAAAGAACCGACTAAGTGTCGCGCCGCCAATGGTGTTGCCACCCAAGATAAAGCGTGCAACCCAGTCCCCAATAATCGGGATGCGTCCCGCCTGCTCTGCGGCTACTACGACCGACCACGCCGCGGTTGAATCCCACCGAAGCAGCTGCCCTGTAAATCCCATTCCGAGAGTAAAAGTCAGCAACAGGATTCCGGTGGTCCAAGTCATCTCGCGCGGAAATTTGTAGGCGCCAAACAAGAACGTCTGCGCCATGTGTGCTCCAATCATCAACACCATCGCGGACGCGCCGTAGTAATGAAGTCCGCGCAGGATGCGGCCAAATGGCGCGTTGTTAGTTATGAATAGGAGCGTCTCGTAAGCTTGTGACGACGAGGAGATATAGGAAAACGCTAGTGCAACACCGGTTGCCACCTGCACGATGAACGCAACCAACGTGGCGCTGCCAAAGACATACCACCATTTCGAATCCTCCGGCGCGATATGCTTCATCGGCGAGAGCAGGACGCTGATCCCGAGCCGATCGTCGAGCCAATTCCAGATTGTTTTGAACAACTTGATCACAGCGTGGTGGAAATCGGAACGATCGCCTGTTTCATTTGCACTTCGCCATTTGTTATCCGCACCTCGTAGCGGAATAGCGGAAGCGGCGGCGGACCGGCCGCTACTTTGCCGTCACTATAATAAACACCGCCGTGACACGGACACATGAAGAGATCGGCGTCTTCAAGCCAGCGCACTGGACAGCCGAGATGGGTGCAATTAGCCGAGAAAGCGATGAAGCTATCTTCAGTTACGCGCCGCAGCCAGACGCCGCTCTTTGCTGTGACTCCCGCCCAGGGAAGCGACGAAGGATCGGTCACTGTGACAGCTACCGTCTTTCCGATTTGGAAGTCATCCGGTTTGCCGATCGTCACCCATTCCCGGGGTACCTTTCGAAACAACGGCGCCACGATAAATCCGACTAACGGCACCCCGACA
>QHQU01000119.1 GCA_003219925.1 Verrucomicrobiota bacterium | reverse complement strand
AATGATCATCGGCTGCTTCTGGGCTAAGTGTCTCCGCAGCGCCAGCCGCAAAATCCGCCACTACTGCATCGATGGGTATTCCGCCTCCCGCAATCATGATGCCGGTTTGCCCAGTCGCGCGAAAGTGCGTCGCGATTCCGCGGGCGAGAAAGGCCCGTGTCAACGCCAGAGCAGTGTACTTTTTTCCGATGGCGCAGTCGGTGCCCACAGTAAGTAATCTTTTGCCGCTGCGCTTGCGCCCGGTCGCAATCGGGATGTTTTGTGGCGGACGCCGGACGTCAATCAATCTGCGGTTATTGCGCGCGGCGGCGGCTTTGAGCGCGGGTACGTCCGCGAGCCGTGTGTGCATCCCGCTGATAATGTCTAATCCGGCCTCGAGCGCACTGAGCAGCGCCGGGACCCAGGTATCGGCAATGAAACCGCCCTCGTTCGCCACTCCGATTATCAGCGCCTGCGCCCCCTTTGTCGCAGCCTCCGCCGGCGTGAGAAAAGGCAGCCCCGTTGTCACTGTTGCACCCGGGCAGGAATATTCAGCTACACAACGCTCACGCGCCCAGTCGCGCAGGCCGAAAGCGGTCTTTGCGTACTCCGCCTCGGTAATGTCGCCTAGGAACAACAAATAGGGCTGTGGTAACGTTAGGATTGGGAGTCCAGATTGTGTCATATCCGGTCTGGAGCTGTCGTCCTCTTGATCGGCTTTAAGTCCCGCGCAAGCGGACGCCGGCATTGTCAAAATTTGCAGTCCAGCTCAATGCCCACGGTGCGCGGTTGAATGGGCGTGCCTAAGGCATTGATAACCTCACCGGTCAAGAAGTTGAAGTTCGCGAAAACGGTCGGGTAGGCGCGCTTGTCAGTCACGTTTTTGGCAAAGACACGAATGGTATAACGACCATTGGACACATCCGCGTTGAGGTCGAGCGCGCCGTAACTCGGCGTCCGGATAGCCGTTGAGCTGCTCTCGACTTCCGACCACTGGCTGCTCACCCATCGGAAACCGGCGCCGACGTGACCATTCCATGCAGCCACTTGGGCACGTTGAGCTTCGCCTTCAACGATCTTGCCGCCCCCCCTGCCTGCGTTTTTACCGCTGTCCTCCGCATAAGCGGCGACCTGCTGACGCTGCTCGGGCATCGTACGCCAGAAGGGCAGCGGGAAGTAGTAATCCACCGTTGCCGACGCAGAGTACACCGGAACATTTGGTAGTCGGTCACCCGCACGGCCTTCTAAACTTGGCGCGTTATTGCTGAGGGTCGCGTCAGTGTAGGCTCCGTTGACACCGAAGCGCAGGCCTTTAATGGGCTCAAAGCCGGTGGTAAGTTCTACGCCGTTCGTCTCCGCCTTTCCGGCATTTACCAAGGCGCCCTCCCCGTTCACAACTTTGCTTACCTGGATGTCTTCCCAGGAAATGTGATACCCGGCGATGTCGAACAGCAGCCGGTGATCGAAGAATTCCGATTTCAGTCCACCTTCATAGCTGGTAACGGTGGATGACTTCACCGCCGGGGGTATGCCGGGCAAGGAGATATTTGGACCGCCAGGCTGATAACCAGTGGCAATGCGCGCGTAGAGCAACTGATTCTTGCCCAATTTGAATTTGGGAGCGACCATATAATCGAACACGTTCTCGGCCGACTTACCCGGCAGGTTCATTGGCAGTCCGAGGATGCCGGAAACGATCTGCGAGAAGGACTGTTGGTTGCGACTAAAGCGGAGACCGGCGCCAAGAGTAAATCGGTCGGTGAACTCGAAAGATGCATTCGCGAACGCCGCACCTTCCTTATAGGTGCTCGGCAGTGTTGCGGTAAACAGATTCGGCAGGCCCGGAAAAGCCTCCCCATTCATCTGCTTCATGAAGACGTGCTGATCTTGATGACCATGCTCGTAAGTATAAAAAGCGCCGAGCTGCCACAGAAAGCGGCCATCCTGCTTCGAGGTGAGACGAAGTTCCTGGGTAAACTTGTCGAGGTTGAGTTTCAGGTCCTCACCAGCAATTTCGGGGTTCGGAAATCCGAGCAAGGGGGGGAGGTCCACTAAATTCAGCGTTACATCCAAACGCTGGTCGGTTCTGGTATTCAAGTAGGCTGAAGCCGATGTGAGGTCGGCCCAACCGAAGTTTAAATTCAGAGTCGCCGCAACTAAACCCACATTTTTTGTATATGGCTCGTTAACAAAGATTTGATTTGTAAGATCGCCAAAGAGAGGATCAAGGTTTTTTGGGTCAAGCGGGACGGTGGCGTTGTTATCGCTTTCGATCCGTTGCCCGAGCGCGGTGAACCGGAGGCGAATATTCTCATTGGGCTGCCAGAGCAAGCCGACCAGAGCAGCCTGTTGATTGAAGTCATTAATCCCGTGTTCACCATTGACCACATTATCGATAAAACCGGCGCCGTCGTTTCGGGCGTAGCTGAGGCGCAACCCAACCGTGCCATTGGCGAGCGGAACTGTGCCACCTATATGGGCGTCCCACCCCGGTTGGTCCCCATGTTCAACTCCCGAGATTCCGCCGCCAATGTGGAACTCCTCCGCAGTGAGGCTGGGGTCAAGCGTCACGTATTTGATGAGCCCACCGATTGAGTTGGCGCCATAAAGGGTGCCTTGTGGCCCGCGCAGTATTTCCACCCGCCTGATATCATAGGGCAGCAGGTCTAGCTCATTAATATCGGCCCTCTGATAGATCCCGCTCGATCCCATCGGGGTTTCGTCAATGTAGGTTGCCACCGTCGCGCCGCTCGAGATGTCGGCAAGACCACGCAACGAGATTATAGTCTGCCCGGGGCTGCCCGCTGAGTTGACCTGAAAACCCGGGACGTACGGTGCGTAATCGGTCAGCTGGGTGGCGTGCAGGTTGTCCAGCTCGACATCGTTGACCACGCTGATGGACGATGGTACTTCCTGAATATTTTCCTCGCGCTTCTCAGCCGTCACTACTACCCGCCCGGCTTCAGCAGTGCCGGGTTCGGGGCGAGCGGTTGGCGAAGCTGAAGCTGTGGGGGACGGTTGAGGCGAAGAAGCCTGAGTCGATGGCGGCGCTTGAGCGCCGATTCTGCCCGGCGATAACAACAGCAGTGCGCCCGCCGCGAGCGCCAGTGGTAATGGAATTAATTTAAGGAATAGACATTTATTCATGAGCGTTCTCTCCAATTGCGATATTCATATCCTAATTAGAGAACTGTCAATCCTAATTAGAGAATTGAAGCATTGCATGCTTTCGGATTCTTTTCGACGAGCCTTTAAAAGCTTCGAATTGGTCGTTCCAGAAGCCAGAGCAGAAAAGCCGCCGCCGCCGCTAGCCCGGCCAAGACAAGAAAGAAGCCGTGATGACTGGTCCGACTCCAGAGTGTACCCACAACGCCGGCGAGTAGGCTGCCGCTAAAGATCGTCAAAAACCAGCTCGCCACCGTCGTGGCTCCGAGGCGCGGCGGCGCCAATCGGGCGAACAAGCCAAGGCCCGTGGGCAAAATATAGAGCTCGCCAATGGTTAGGACGACAAAGAAGAGAACCAGCCAAAACCAGTTTGCGCGGCTGGTCCCGGCCAGCAATGAGACTATTACTAGCAGCAGGTACGCGCCGGCCACGAGGAGGGCGCCGATGGCCATTTTTCGGCGAGCAGACGGTTCCCTACCGGCGGCCGCTTTGCGTCGCCAATAGAAAAGTAAGAGTGGCGTTAGCGTAATGACGAGAAGAGGATTCAAAGATTGGAACCAGGTCATCGGAATGACTAGGCTACCGAAAGAACGATCGACGCCGATATCAGTCCAGAGCGGGATGGTATTGCCAATCTGCTCGTAAGCGCCGCGAAAAATGGTGACCGCTATTGCTATTCCTAAAAGGAGGAGCCACAACCGGCTGCTCTGATCGCGATTTTCCGCTTTAGCTGAAACAACCCGGTTGGCTGGTGGCGTTTCGCGTGGCAGATATTTTTGTCCCCCCAGGTATATGACCAAACCGGAAAGCATCCCCAAGCCCGCAGCGCCGAAACCGTAATGCCAGCCGTATAATTCACCGAGACTTCCGCAGACGAAAGGCGCTAAAAAGGCTCCTAGATTAAGTCCAACGTAATAGACATTGTAAGCGCGCCCTCGTCGCGGATCATCGGCCCGATAGAGATCATTAATCTGGCTGGGAAGACTGGGCAGAAAGAGGCCGTTACCCAGCGCGATCGTTACCAGGGCAAAGTAGAAGAATGCTTCGAAGGTCATCAAAAAATGACCGAGCGCCATGATGCTGCCGCCGAGAATGACGGCCCGCCGTTTACCCAGCCATCGATCGGCTGCGATCCCACCGAGGAGGGGTGTAAAGTAGGCAGTGGCAACGTAGCTGCCGTAAATGAGCGAAGCTTTTTGCTGCGGGAAGAATAGTTGCTTGGTCATGTAATAGACGAGCAGAGTTCGCATCCCGTAGTAGGAGAACAGCTCCCACATGTTGGTAAGGAACAAGATGGTCAGGCC
>QHQU01000118.1 GCA_003219925.1 Verrucomicrobiota bacterium | reverse complement strand
AAGTAACACCAACCACTTCACACAATATGAAATCACTACTCTCTTCAAGTATTTGGAAGACCGCGCAATTGATTATCCCCCTGTCCTTGATCATTGGTAGTTCAACCATTGCACAAGCAAAGGATAGAAATCCGCTATTTTTCGGGCTGATAAGGCCGGGAGGCTCGGATTATCCTGTCGGGTCGTCCCGAGGATACCTCATGGTCTATTTAAGGGCCGATGAATCCTATGATGGCAACGCGTGGTACTTTCCACAAAACCTTTTCGCCATCTACACGATCGACGGAAAGCTCCTTAAAAACGTCACAAGCCAACTTTCCACAGACGAGGAAATTCCCGAGATCGTGGCGCTGCCGGTTGGATCTTACATGGTCGTAGCTCGATCGGAGAAGGACGGATATATCCGCCTGCCCGTTGCCATCAAGGCGGGCCGGCGAACGGTTCTCGACCTGGATCTCAGGCAAGAGGGCACACCAACGCGATTAGCACGAAACTGACGGCTGGAGAATCCACGCAACCCATTATGGTCGACCTGCGCAGACCGGGGTTGTGCGCGGGCCGCCAAATGTCTGGTGATTAATTCTCAAGCCGCCCGATTTCCCGCGCCTGCGAGAAGTAGGCTTTCAGCCTTCTACCAGCGATTTACTATTTTTTGACAACATTCAAGGAATATCTCACGCGATTTCCAGTCTAGAGACATGCGGGCCGGAATACCGGCGTTCTTACAAGCAACAACAACCCGAGGTACAATATATGTTCAGAATTTTAGCCACGTTTGCGTTAATTTGCACTTTCTTGCAGGTCGCTCCGCTTGCGAATGCAGCGACGGACGAAGAACAGAATTCGGACCACCCCGTCAACGCCGTCATCGAGTGGAATAGAACTCTTTTGGCAATCGTTCGCACGCCCGGCGCTCAGCCAGCTACCGTTCACTCAACTCGCAATTTTGCGATTTTGCACGCTGCCATCTACGACGCCGTCAATATTATCGAGCCGAAGTTCAGCCCGTATTTTGTGCGGCTTCCGGACGTTCCGAGGAGCGCATCCAAAATAGCTGCGGCCGATAAGGCAGCTCGTGATGTCCTCGTGTCCCTCTATCCTGCGTTTCAGGCGTCGCTGGACACGGAACTGGAGCAGGATCTCGCGCTACTTCCCGATAACGAACGAAAAGCTCAGGGAATAGTCGTGGGGCGAGCAGTTGCCAGTCAACTGCTAGCTGCGCGCAGTGCTGATGGAGCGAATGTAACTCCACCGCCGTACGTCCCCGGAACCCAGCCCGGAGACTACCAGTTGACGCCGCCTAATTTCGCGCCAGCGGATTTTACCCAGTGGCCCCAGGTCACACCGTTTGCGTTGCAGCAACCGGACGAGTTCCGTCCCGGGCCTCCTCCCGCACTCACAAGCGCCGTTTATACTAGGGTCTTCAACGAAGTCAAAAGTCTCGGGTTCATTGACAGTACAACCCGCACTGCGGAACAAACCAAGATCGGCAAGTTCTGGAACGGCAACATTCAGGACTTCTGGAACGAGATCGCGCAGACTGCGGCGCTGGATCGTCATCTGAATCTTGAGCAAAGCGCGCGTCTCTTTGCGCTGCTGAATGTCAGCCTGGCTGACACGGCGATCGCCTTTTTCGATGCCAAGTACACCTACAACTTTTGGCGTCCGGTAACTGCGGTTCAATTCGCAGGCACTGATGGAAATCCGCACACAGAGCCTAATCCAACGTGGCTTCCACTATCCACGAAGACCGCTCCAGATCCTTCCTACCCCGGAGCACACAGCGCAATCAGTAAGGCAGGCGCGACCGTGTTGATCTTTTACTTCGGCGACCAATTCACTTTCGATGTCAGCTCTGAGTCGCTGGCGGGAGTGACGCGACACTTCACCAGCTTCTCCGGCGCGGCGGAGGAAGCGGGACTAAGCCGTATTTACGCAGGGCAACACTTCCGGACTGACCACATCGCTGGTAAGGATCTAGGCGAACAGGTCGCACAGTCTATCGACGAGAACATTCTGCTCCAAGGGAAGTAGAAACATCGGAAAGTCTTTTATCCCTACTAGCAATCGTTTCGCAAGAGGCGGACGATACTCAGGATGAGAAAAAGCATGTTAGGAGACTCTAGGTCGAGCTTGATGGCATTTCTTACAAGTGTTGCTGGTGTCGCTTGGCAGTACGCGAGCTAAGGCCCGCTCGCGTTCTAGAAGCTAACAACTCTTCATCTACTCTCGGATAACTACAGACCAAAGTTCGTAAGAGGGTTTTGTCGATTCTAGCGGTTAAGAAAATACAATGATAAACCGGCACCACTTACCACTAGCGGTTTACTACGAGCATCCAGAATGGTTCCGCCCGCTCTTTGCGGAATTGGATCGCCGCTCCATTCAGTATGTGCGCATCGATGCCGGATGCCACAGGTACAACCCAACCGCGGCGGACAGGAATTACGCGCTGTTAGTCAATCGCATGAGCGCTTCCGCCTACCTGCGAGGTAACGCACAAGGTATTTTCTTCACGCGCGACTACCTCGCGTATCTCGAGCGTATTGGCACGCGTGTCATCAACGGCTGCAAGGCCTTCTCGTTCGAGATTTCAAAGGCGGCGCAACTCGCGCTCCTGCACTCGCTGGGACTGGCTACGCCGCGCTCGCGTATCGTGAACTGCGCGATCGAGGCTATTTCCGCAGCAGAGGAAATTGGATTTCCAGTCATCATCAAACCAAATATCGGCGGCAGAGGCGCAGGGATTATCCGTCTTGATTCTGCGCCGGAATTGGCACATGCGGCCGCGTCCGGCACAATTGGTTTTGGGATTGATGGCACCGTTTTGGTGCAGGAATTTCTTCCAGTCCGGGACGGGAACATTACGCGCATCGAGATCCTTGGTGGGAAATTTTTCTACGCGATCAAAGTCTACACCTCGCAAGAGAACTTTAACCTCTGTCCGGCTGAGATATGCGGGACCGAAGACGAAGCTTCCGGCGCGAACAGGGCCGGCCTCGCTGATAGACCAAAGACTGGATTAAAGGTGGAGGCCTTTACGCCGCCACAAGAAATAATTGGTGCAGTTGAGAAAATCGTCGCTGCCGCCCAAATCGAAGTGGGCAGCGTTGAATACCTAATCGACGATCGCGATGGCACCGTCGTTTATTACGACATCAATGCCCTTTCCAATTTTGTTGCCAACGCGCCTCAAATTCTTGGCTTTGATCCGCACGTGCGGCTGGTTGATTACCTTGAGCAGCAAAAGGAGAGGGCCTAATGCGTTATGGGTATTGGCTCCCAGTCTTCGGCGGCTGGCTCCGAAACGTGGAGGACGAGCAGATGGAGGCGACATGGGAATACGCGAGCCGTCTGGCGCGACGAAGCGAAGAGATCGGATTCGATCTCACGCTGATCGCTGAACTAAACCTCAACGATATCAAAGGTGCCGATGCGCCCGCGCTGGACGCTTGGTCCACGGCCGCAGCCCTGGCAGCAGTGACGAACCGTCTCGAGTTGATGGTTGCGGTCCGTCCCACCTTTCACTTGCCGGCAATCCTCGCCAAGCAAGCTGCCAACATTGATCATATCGCTGGTCCAGGCCGTCTTTCTCTCAATGTCGTTTCATCCTGGTGGGCGGATGAGGCAAAGAAGTACGGTGTCCATTTCGAGCGGCATGACGATCGTTACGCGCGCACGGCGGAGTGGCTCGAAATCGTGGACCAGCTCTGGAAACGCGATCATTTTTCGTTCTCCGGAAGTTACTATCAGATAGAGAATTCGATCCTGCGGCCAAAGCCAATCTCACAGCCACGACCACTGATTTACGCCGGTGGCGAATCGGAAGCGGCGAAAGAATTGATCAGTGAACGCTGCGATGCCTTTGTTATGCATGGAGATCCTCCCGATCGTATCCGTTCCAAGATCGCTGACATGTCCGAGCGAAGAGAAAAGAAAGGTCTCGGTCCTATGTCCTTCGGCGTGGCCGCCTACTCGGTTGTTCGTGATACCGAAAAGGAGGCGCAGAGAGAGCTGGCACGCATTACCGACGTGAAACAGTCCGCTGCCGGTTACGACAATTACCAGCAATGGTTGGCCGGCACAAAGCTAGACCAACATGTTTCGCTCGAAGATTACTCCGTCAGCAATCGAGGGTTACGATCTGGATTGGTCGGCACCCCGAGCCAAATTGCGGAACGCATCGCTGAATTTGAAGCCGTTGGTGTTGACCTTCTCCTGCTGCAATGCAGCCCCCAGTTTGAAGAGATGGAGCGCTTTGCCGAGAACATAATCCCAACGAAAAGACTTGAAGCGCGCCGACCAGGTCGAGGGTCTCGGTTCCCGGTGCCGCAATGAACTCGGCCCGCGCGTTCGCAGTTGAACTGGCTCATTATTATTGAGGGTCGGGCTCGCCACAGGACGAGTCATTCGCCTTGGGCGCTGTGTTGCTACCGTCGAAACTACTGGTGGCTTCGGCGGGAGCTGAACTCGCGGAAAGATCAGCGACAACCGAGAGCGCAATCACAACGACCAATCCGAACTTCGCCGCTGTTTTCAGTAGCTCTCTTCCGATCATTGCGTTTGTTTGTTCATTCATGGCATTTAGGTTCCCGGACCAGCGACGAAGGCTTTCATAATATCAATAGCA
>QHQU01000117.1 GCA_003219925.1 Verrucomicrobiota bacterium | reverse complement strand
AAATCGCCGCAGCCGGGACACCAATCAGGATGGATCCGGCCGCGGTAAGTATCTTTCGTTAATTGGCCGGGCTCGGTAGTTGTGGCGGGCGGTGCAGTTGGTGCGCTCATTGGGCGTCGGAAAGTTGATGGTTGAGAGTTGATAGTTGAGAGATGAAGCAACCAATCATCGTGCCCATGTTCATGCTCGTGCTCCTGCTCATGCTCGTATTTGATTCCTTTTGTAACGTTGTAACCCTTTTCAACTTTTCAACCTTCATCGTTAGGCGTTAACTTCATGGACAGGAACGGAAAGGCGGGTCGTGCCGGCCAATTGCGATTTCACTGCTTCGACAATGTGGTGTGGCATGAAGGGTTCGCCGTCGTACTTGCGGATGTGACCGTGCGCTGCGAAGCCGGTTTCGCTCCGGAGATAACGAGCGAACTGGCCGCTCTGATTGTTCTCGACCAGGATAACGTTCTTGCTGCGCCCGAGAATGGCGCCGATTTCCGCCGCGTGCAGCGGCACGATCCATTTGATGGCGAGCTGATTGGCCACGATGCCTTCTTCGGCTGCCAGTTTTTCCACCGCTTCCCGGATCACGCCTTCGGTTGAGCCCCAACCCACCAGCGTGACGTCGGCCTTTTCCGGACCAACGAGTTTCGGCGGCGCAATCTCCTTGATGACGCCTTCCATTTTGCGGGCGCGCTTCTCCACCATTATCCGCCGCTTTTGTGGATTGGTGAATTCATCACTGATAAGCGTGCCGTCTTCATCGTGCTCGTCGGTCGCGGCGGTAAAAATGTGACCCGCCACGGCGGGCACGGCGCGCGGCGAAATTCCGCTCGGAGTGTTTTTGTAACGCAGATACGTCTTGTCGTTGTAACCGCTCGCCGGATTCGCTCCATTTCCGTTTCCATTGTTAGGCAGAATCAATTCGCCCCGGTCAATCTTCACTTTGAAGTCGAGATCGTCCGGATCGATGCTCGTGGTTCCTTCGGAAATCAGGAGATCGGCCAAGACCAGACCGGGACATTGATACTTGTCGCAGAGGTTGAACAACTCCGGGATCGTCTGAAACAAATCCAGCTGGTTTGTCGGCGCGACAACGATGCGCGGATAATCGCCCTGGCCGGCGCCGAGTACTTGCCAGAGATCGCCTTGCTCGGTCTTGGTCGGCACGCCTGTCGCCGGTCCGGCGCGCTGCACATCGACGCAAACGATCGGCGTTTCGATCATTCCCGCCATTCCGACGGCCTCAGTCATGAGCGCAAATCCGCCTCCGCTGGTGGCGCACATCGCGCGGCAGCCAGTGTGCGCGGCGCCAATCACCATATTCATCACGCCGATCTCATCTTCGACTTGCCGGACCATAATGCCGAGCTCACGCGCGTGCGCCGCCATCCACATCAACACGCCGGTAGACGGACTCATCGGATATGCCGCATAAAACTTTACACCGGCAGCCGCTCCACCCATGGCGGTGGCCTGGTTGCCGGTAATTATTCCCAGCGGCTTGGCTCCTTTTGGCGCCTTCCAGGAGAAAGCGGTAAAATTTTGCGCCGCGTAATCGTAGCCTGCGCGAGCAATGGCCACGTTTTCAGCGATCACCGCGTCGCCTTTCTTTTTGAATTGGCGAGAAATAACTGTCTCGAGCGCTTCCGATTCGATCCCGAGCAATTGGAGCGTGGCGCCGAGCGCGGCGGTGTTGACCGCCAGTTTGTTACCCTTGGTCAATTCCTTCATCGGCATAGCGCAGAGTTGGACGCCGTCCGCCGCTTTCCCGGGCGTAACCTTCTCCTTATCGTAAACCGCGCACGTGCCACTTTTCAAAAGATGGAGATGCCGATCCATCGTGTCCTGATTGAGCGGGATGAAAACATCGATCTTGTCCCCCATGTTTCGGACCGGACCGTCGCCGGCGCGAATCGTCAGGAACGTGTGGCCGCCGCGAATGATCGACTGGTAAGCGTTGTAGGCGTTGAGATGCAATCCGCGCCGCGCAAAGATGAGCGCGAGAATGTTGCCAGTGGAAGCGATCCCCTGGCCGTTCTCTCCGCCAATACCGATTGCGAAATCAATTTTGTTCATTACGACGGAACCAGTTTTTGCTGTTGAGCGCGTAAAGTTACGTGGGTCGGAGGCTAATAAGCAAGCCAAGGATAGTTGAGTGTTACGCTCCCTGGCGCTAGCCGGCCGAGTTTGTTTACCCGACGTGAACTGTCGCTTTGCGACGGGCCGCGAGGGTTGAGAGGACGGCCGTGGTTGGCTGCAAATGCTTGCCTTCCGGCTGAAAACCAAGGAAAAAAATCGGTATGAAGAGAATAAATGCTTTCTTATGGTTCGATTCGAAAGCGGAGGAGGCGGCCAAATTCTACGTCGGCATTTTTAAGAATTCGAAGATCGATAGAATAACGCGTTACGGCGAGGCTGGTCCGGGGCCGAAGGGCAGCGTGATGACGGTGGATTTTACGCTCG
>QHQU01000116.1 GCA_003219925.1 Verrucomicrobiota bacterium | reverse complement strand
AGTGGGATGCTTATTTCAAGGAGACCAATCTGCCGGATCCAGGTGAATTGAATGTCGGTCAACCCGATTTCTTCAAGGGCGCGAATAAGGTTTTCACGAGCACACCGATTGACGCCTGGAAAGAATATTTCCGCTGGCATCTGGTGCATGCGACCGCGGGGGAGCTTTCCGCCGATTTCGTCAACGAAAATTTCAACTTTTACGAAACGACTTTGCGCGGAACCAAACAAATCAAGCCGCGCTGGAAACGAGTGGTGGCATCGACGGACAGTTCCATCGGGGAAGCGCTGGGCAAACTTTACGTTGCTGATTATTTCCCGCCCGAATCAAAAGCGCGGATGCTAGATCTCGTTAACAACTTGCGATCGGCGTTGGCCGACCGGATCAAGACGCTGGAATGGATGGACGACGCAACCAAGGAAGCAGCCTTGAAAAAACTCGCGGCCTTCACCGTTAAAATTGGTTATCCGGACAAGTGGCGCGATTATTCCGCTCTGCAAATCGACCGTGGACCGTTCGTGCTCAACGCCATTCGCGCCTCAATCTTCGATGTCCATCGCGAGCTGAACAAGATCGGCAAACCGGTCGATCGCTCGGAATGGGGCATGACCCCGCCAACGGTGAACGCCTATTACAATCCGAAGTTAAATGAGATTGTTTTCCCGGCCGGGATTTTGCAGCCGCCCTTTTTCAATCCCAAGGCAGACGACGCCGTTAACTACGGCGGTATCGCTGCCGTCATCGGTCACGAAATGACGCATGGATTCGACGATCAGGGCCGCCAATTCGATGAAGTTGGCAATTTGCGTGATTGGTGGACACCGGAGTCGGCCGCGAAATTCAAGGAACGTTCGGGCGCGGTGGTCAAACAATATTCCGAGTATGAACCGTTACCCGGCTTGCACGTGAACGGCGAGCTCACGCAAGGCGAGAACATCGCCGATATTGGCGGCGTCAAGATCGCGTATGCGGCGTTACAAAAAGCGCTGGCCGGAAAACCGCAGGAGAAAATCGACGGCTTCACTCCGGAGCAGCGGTTTTTTCTCGGCTTCGCCCAGATTTGGCGTTCAGTCCAGCGGGACGAAGATTTGAAATTAATGGTGAATACGAATCCGCATTCGCCCGCGCGTTACCGGGTGAACGGCCCGCTTTCGGATTTAGTGGAATTTCAGAAAGCGTTCAATCTGCCGGATAATTGTCCGATGGTACGCCCGGCGGATAAGAAGGTAAATATTTGGTAAGCGATTCCGAATTGTAGGGCGACCATTCCTGGTCGCCATTTTGTTCAGGATGGCAGGCGACGCGCCCGCCCTACCGTTGAAGGCCAGCAGCGGGCAACATGCCCGCTGGGCGCACAGGCCAGAGGCCCATGTTCCAACACGCGACCGTTTTCGCGTGCACAAACGAAATCCGGTTGAAATCAACCAGGAGGCGTTATGGCTAAGTGCGATGTTTGCGGAAACGATTACGATAAGTCATTCCAAATTATCTCGGCCGGAAAAACTCGGACCTTTGACAGTTTCGAATGCGCGATTCACATGCTGGCACCGACCTGCCCCCACTGCGATTGCAAGGTAGTCGGTCACGGCGTTGAAGCCGGCGGCCAGATTTATTGTTGCGTCCATTGCGCCGAAGAATCCGGCGCGCATGGATTGAAAGACCGGAGCTAGGCAAAAGCTCGTCACAACATTTTGTAGGGCAACCGCTCCCGGTTGCCAACTAAAGGCATGGCAAGCGACGCGCTTGCCCTACAATTCAGATCGCTCCGTATCGTGGCTGCCTTCAAGTCAAAAGGACGACGTTCGCACAAACTACCTTGTCCGGTCCAAGACCATGGGCCGAGGTCCCTCGCTTGCGCTCGGGATGACGAGCATGGGACCGGGAATAGGAGACCGTAAAAGGTAACTGGTGATCGCGCGGAAAGGTACTCAACTACTGATCACTTTCGCAGACCCATTACTTGGCAACCCTGCTTTACCGAAAAAGATTGTTTCGGCGAGACGCCGAAACCAACACGCGAGACGCGTGCGCTACCCTTCTTTCGCAATCTTCCCGCCCCACCCCAGAATCTTCGCTTTGGTTCCGGCGGCTTCAGCTTCCTGGATGTCGCCGTTGCGATTGTAGAATAACGACAAGCTGGTCCAGCCGATCTGATCGTTCGGCCGCAATTCGGTGGCGCGTTTTCCCGCTTCAATTGCTTCCGGAAATCGTCCGATTTTCATCAGCGTCATTCCGAGGGCGTGCCAGCCGTCAAAAAATTCAGGATCGATCTCTACGCACCGCCGATACTTCTCGACCGCGCTCTCCAATTCTCCAGTGGCAAGATCACCATTCGCGTCGTCGAAGATTTCGTCGCGCGATGCCATGTTCAGATCAGCTCGGGACTATCGGCTGGACCCCGGCAGCCCGTCGGCGTTCCCGCAGCCACTCGGCGAAAATCATCGCGCGTTTCCCCTGCAAGATGCGCTGTTCAAGCGAAGCCCGATTAGCCGCGGCCAAGGCTGCATCCGGCGGATCGCGCTTTTCCACAACCGCAATCAGCGCCCCATCCGAAGTCGGAATCGGCTCTGTCACTTCATTGGAGTGCAAATCGGCGACCGCGTTCTTGATTACAGGCAAATCTGGGACCTTGTCCGGCGGAGGGGACGCTTTTGGCTCCAACTCATCGGCCAGAGAAAATGGCGGTACCTTTTCCAGTTTCAAATTCAACTTTTGCGCCGCCTTGGCGAGGGTGTCGCCGGCTTTCAATGCCTCGCCCAAGTCGTGCGCGACACTAGCCGCTCGAATGCTAACCAACTCGCGCTCCTTTCTTGCTTTAAGCGCCTCAACAATCTTCGGTTTCGCTTCCTCAAGAGTCAGCGGCCGCGCCGGGGTGATTGCCGCGAGATGCAAAATATAGAAACCGTCCGCTCCCTGGATCGGTTCACTTGTCGGTTCATCATTAGAAAGTTGGAAGGCAGCCTGGACCAATTGCGAGTCCTGCTTTAGTTCCGGATCCGGCGCTGCCTGCGTGAAATCGCCAGTGTTTTTGATCGACAACTGGAATTTCACCGCAACTGCAGCAAAATCCGCATTCTTCTCCGCCAGGGCCTGAGCGACGTCATTTGCCTTGTCCGAGAGTTTTTGCAAGGCATCGATCCGTTCTTTTCCTGTTAGCTTTTTTTCCGCCTCCGATAACGTCAGGGCAACGAATTGCACCTTCCGCTTTTCCTCGCTCTTCAGTTGTTCTTTGGCCCCTTCGTAATATTTCGCGATTTCGTCATCGGAAATTTTCACCTCATTCGCGACGTCACTGGTTTTGAAACGCACCACGCTCACTTCAAATTTCGAGTAGAGCTGTTCGAAATTGGTCTTGCTCTCCGCCGGAGACACCGTCACGCCTGTGCTGAGTAGCTCCTTAACGCGATCGAGACGAATCTGGTCGCCGGCCAATTCCTCAATTTGCGCCTCGGTGAACCCAAGTGGTCCGAGCGCATTCTGCACGATGTCATTGTACCTCTTGATATCGAAACTGCCGGCGTCCCCTCGGAAGGCGCGCATTTTGGTAACGACCGAAGCGATCTCCGCGGTCGTTGGCCGGATACCCAGGGCTTCGGCTTCATGCTGCAGAATCATCAAATCGATGGCGAATTCCTCTTCCGCCTCCCGTTGCGCTTCTGATTGGGTTTTCGCACGCTGCGGTCGCCATTGAGCCAACAGCTCATTTATGAATTCGTTCATTCCCAAATTCCCGGCGAGTCGCAGCAATCGCGCCCCTCGCTCAATTTCAGTGGTCGAGATGTCGCGGCCATAAAGTTTGGCAGCAGTATTCGACCGCAGAGCGCTCATCCAATCCGTCCGTACGAAATACAGGCAAAACGGCATCGCCAGAATGGCGATGACGATCATGAGCCAGCGGGAATGCTTACGTAAAATCGTGATCATTAATTTTGCGTCGCGGAATGTACCGCAGCTCTCTCGCCCGCCAAACGCTTTTTGGGATGCTGGGGAGCGCACGCGCCTCGCGTGCTGGCGATGGCGCCCTCGCCATCGCAAACTTTTCTCTTCTCAGAGCATTGCGGCGAGGCGCCGCAATGAGCACGCGAGGGCGCGTGCGCTCCCCAGAATGCAAGCGGCGTCACGCGAGCGATCGCGCAGTTTCCTGAATCAATTCCCATGCTTCGCGCAGATGCTTTTCCGTGGTGAGAATATTGCCGAGTCCCAAACGAATCACGGTTTGGCCGCGCAATTTTGTTTGATTCAAATACGCGCGACCAGATCGGTTAATCGACTCCACGATTCTGGAATTGAATGCGTCGATCTTGTCTTTTGCGCGAAAGCAAACCACGCCCATCGAGATCGGCGCGGATAATTCGAAATCGTCGGACGCGCTTACCCATTCGCCAAACAAGCGCGCCAGCCGCAAGTGCTCGCGCATTAAG
>QHQU01000143.1 GCA_003219925.1 Verrucomicrobiota bacterium | reverse complement strand
GGCAGGCGGCGGAACAATAATCTACCTCACGCAAGAAATTGTATTCTGGTTTGCGAGGATCATCGAATTTCCCGCGATTCCAACCCGAACCATCCCGCCAGATAATCCCGCCGGCTTCTTGTAAACGGCCATCGGGGTAGATTAATTTGGAACCGACAAGGCCGGCGTGCGGCTCGAACTGGAAAGTCTCGCGTAATGCCGATAGCCATCCTGCCGTTACAACGGTGTCATTGTTTAAGAACACAAGATAGTTACCCCGTGCTTTGGCAGCGCCCCGATTGCAAGAGGCAACAAACCCCACATTCTCTTCGTTGCGGAGGTAAACCAGACCCGGAATTCGGCGGAGAGTTTCTTCGGTGCCGTCGGTGGAAGAGTCGTCTACCACGATGACTTCCAGACTTTGGTCTGCCTGATTATCTTGAATGGAGGCGAGGGATGATTGTGTGAATTGAAGTTGATTAAAAACAGGGATGATTACCGAAACATCCACTGAGTCGCGGACGGGGAACTCGATAGGCTTGGTGGGAGCGGGCGGAGTGATTGGCGCCGCAGTACTTCCATTTGGGCCCGCGAGTCGTGGCGGAGACGCGAGCGAGCGGTGCTCGAGTCCCCCGATCTGTTCATCGATTTTGTAGACTTCTGGGTGATGCGGGCGCCATTGCAAATAATCGGAAACAATCTTTTCCAAATGCCCATAGCCTTCGACTTCGCGACCGCTTAAGAACGCCTTGAGCGCGGCAAACGGATTAGCTATTTTCCATCGGCGTGAAGCGCGCAGCCGCGCAGCCGACTTCTCTGTTTCGCTTAGCAACCAGGTCAGCTTTTTAGTCGCGAGTAGTTGCCGGCGCAGATCGCCCGTCAGCTCATCCACGCGGGCTTGTGTACGGGTGAGACCTATCCGACTGCTGTTCAACTGACTTTTAAGTTCTCCGAGATGGGATCGCAGTTGCGCGAGCACCTCAGCTTGACGCGCCGCTCGCTGCTCAAGCGATGCGACCGTATTCTGGATGTTCTCCGGGCTGCCAAATCGCTCGACGAGGTTCCAAATCCTCTCGCTCTCCCGGCTGTTCGCATAGACACCCAGCTTCCAGGCGGGCAGGCGCGCGTCGGAACAAAGGGCGAGCGAGTAAACACCACGGTAGACTCCAGGGCGAAAGGCAATGGAATGAATGTCGCCGCTGAAGGTGCCGAAGGTATCCTCAGCGGCGAGGTCGTCGGCGGCGATCCAGGAGCCGGCAACCAGTTTTTGCTTGCCAATGCGGCAACGTTTGAAGTGCTGCTTCAACAGAAGAAGAAACTCCTCGTGGTATAGTTCCTGTTTGTGGAAGGGATTTGTCGCGCCGGTGCGATCAGTGTATTCGGCCTTGTCCGGGCTGGACATAATCAAGGCGCCGTCCACTGCCAGGACACGCTTGATCTCCTGGAGAAAAGCGAGCGGCTCATCAATGTGCTCGATCGTCTCGAAGCTAACGACAAGGTCGATGCTGTGATCTTCTACAGGAATGTTCAGGCATGACCCTTCACGAAAGATCAGGTTCTCTTTTCGATACGCCTGGCGTGCGTGCGCGATGACCTCAGACGCGATATCAACGCCTATCACCTGTGCGGCCGTCGCGGCGAGAAGATTGGCGCCGTAGCCTTCGCCGCAAGCGATGTCCAGGACACGTTTACCATCGGCTAGGGCCGCCGCAACGGCGTAGCGATGAAGATGCTCATAGAGCAGCTGACCGGTACAACTTGGGACAAACCGCTCTCCCGTCCACGGCAACTCTCGATTATTCTCCATTCCTCAACCCGCGAAAGTCAGTGCGTGAAGAAGGCTTCGCAAGCATATTTCGGCTTACCAGCATTTCTCACCTGGATCGTTCATTGTTTTCGCGGCTACGCTGAAACGACAGCCTTATTCCCATGTATCGATCGCCCTGCCGCCGTTTGCATTCGTGGCAGCAACAACTTCAATTTCAACCTGCGCGTTTTTGGGAAGCGCGGCCACCTGTACCGTGGACCGTGCTGGAGGGTCCGATTTGAAATAGGAGCCATAAAGTTCGTTTACCGCCTGGAAGTCGGCGAGATTGGCGAGGAAAATCGTCGTTTTGATGATGTTATCGAAACTGAGTCTCTCTGCCCGGAGCACGGCTGCAATGTTTTCCATTACCCGCCTCGTTTGCGCATTAACGTCGCCGGGAACGATTTCGCCAGTCTCCGGATCCAGCGGGATTTGGCCGGAACAAAAGACGAGATTGCCAATACGAATGGCCTGCGAGTACGGCCCGACTGCCGCGGGGGCCTCCGAGGTGGAGATGATTTTCTTCATGGGGCCATGTTAGCGGCAGCCTCTGCCATGTCGAGCGACCTGTCGTGCCGTGGCCGAGCAGGCGAAAGCTGCAGGATCTGCCAACGAATCCCTAAAGGTAACACGCTGAGAGTCCCCGCCTTCGCTTGAATGACAAATCGCGGAATCTCGACGATAGTGATGATGACATGGTTGGTTGGATTTTAAAGAAAATTTTAGGCTCGAAAAATCAGCGCGAGATCAGGCGAATGGCGCCGATCGTCCATCAGATCAACGAGTTGGAAGAGAAGTTTCAGAGTTTCTCTGATGATCAACTGCGCGAGCTGACGGCGAGTTGGAAGGAAGAGTTGGCGAAACTGCCCGGACTGGAGGAGCAGTGGAAACGTCTCGATGAGATTTTGCCGGAAGCGTTCGCGGTTGTAAAAAATGCCGCCCGCCGGCTCACAGAGCGAGGGCACACTTTCACCGTCTGCGATCAGCCGATGAAATGGGAAATGGTGCACTTTGATGTCCAGCTCATCGGCGGAATCGTATTGCATCGTGGCAAGATTTCAGAGATGGCGACGGGCGAAGGCAAAACCCTGGTTGCGACTTTACCGCTTTATTTAAACGCACTGACCGGGCGCGGCGCGCATTTGGTCACGGTGAACGATTATCTGGCGCGACGTGACGCCGAGTGGATGGGGCAACTTTATAGCTTTCTTGGCCTCACGGTCGGTTGTATTCAGCATGATCAGGAACCGAGCGTTCGCCGCCAGCAGTACGCCTGCGACATTACCTACGGCACAAACTCCGAGTTCGGTTTTGACTATTTGCGCGACAACGGAATGGCGACGACGCGCGAACAGCAGGTGCAGCGCGGCTACAACTACGCCATTGTCGATGAAGTCGATTCCATCCTGATCGACGAAGCGCGCACGCCACTAATCATTAGCGGACCCGCGACAATTTCGACGCACCAATACGACAAGTGGAAGCCGCTGGTTGAGCAGCTGGTGCGCAAACAGACCATGCTTTGTAATCGCATTGCGAGCGAGGCCAAAGAGAAGTTCGACGCGGGTAAGCTGGAGGAAGGCGGGCTCCCGATGTTCAAAGTAAAGCTAGGTCAACCGCGCAATAAGCAATTGTTGCGCATGATGGAGGACCCGGAAAAGCGCAAGGCGATCGACAAGGCGGAATTGTCGTTTTATCAGGACACCCGCAAGGACGAACTTTTTGCGTTAAAGGAAGAGTTGTTCTTTACCATCGACGAAAAATCGCAGGAAGCGGACCTCTCCGAGCAGGGCCGCTCGTTCATGAACCCGGACGATCCGAACGCCTTCGTGCTGCCGGACTTGATCAGCGAGTTTACCGAGATCGATCTAAACCAGTCGTTAAGCGACGAGGAAAAGGAAAAACAAAAAGGGGAAAAGCAACAGCTTTGCGACACGCAAGCGGAGCGAATTCACAACATCTCGCAATTGTTGCGCGCCTATTGCTTGTTCGAGAAGGACGTGCAGTACGTGGTGGAAGAAAACAAAGTCGTCATCGTGGACGAATATACCGGCCGAAAAATGCCGGGGCGGCGGTGGAGCGATGGGTTGCATCAGGCGGTGGAAGCAAAGGAAGCGGTGCAAATCGATCGCGAAACGCAAACCCTCGCTACCATTACGATTCAAAATTATTTCCGGCTTTATCAAAAACTGGCCGGGATGACGGGCACGGCTGAAACAGAAGCGAACGAATTCCACGACATCTACAAGCTGGACGTGTTGGTGATTCCGACCAATCGGCCGGTCGCACGCAAAGATTCAAACGACCGCATCTACAAGACGCGGCGTGAGAAATACAACGCGGTGATTAACGAGATTAAGGAATGCCACGCCAAGACGCAACCAGTCCTGGTTGGGACGGTGAGCGTGGAAGCAAGCGAGTTGCTTTCGCGCATGCTCAAACGCGAAAAAATCCCGCACAATGTGTTGAACGCGAAATATCACATGCAGGAAGCGGAGATTGTCGCGCGCGCCGGTCAAGCCGGAACGGTCACGATTTCCACGAACATGGCCGGACGCGGTACCGATATTAAACTCGGGTCGGGGGTGGCAGACCGAGGCGGCCTCTACGTCATCGGCACGGAGCGCCACGAATCGCGCCGAATCGATCGGCAGTTGCGGGGACGCTGTGCGCGCCAGGGAGATCCGGGGGCATCGCGTTTTTATGTCAGCTTCGAAGACGATCTGATGCGGAATTTTGGCGCGGCTGATCGGATGACGAAAATCATGGAACGCTTCGGTTTGGAAGAAGGCCAGGAGCTCGAACACCCATGGTTGAATAAGTCGGTGGAGACGGCCCAGAAGCGAGTGGAGCAACGCAATTATCTCATTCGCAAACGTACGCTCGACATGGACGATGTGATGAACAATCAGCGCGAGGTTGTTTATGGTTATCGCAATGAAGTGATCGATAGCGAGGAACCGCGCCCCTTGATCTACGAGGTGATTGATGAAGCGGTGCCGGCCAAAGTTCAGGAGTATCTTGGAACCGGGAAGCCAGGGGAGGACGCGAATTACGCCGGCCTGCTGCAATGGGTCAATACCACCTTCCCGCTCGGACTAAATAAAGATCGCGCCCAATTCGAAACACGCGATCCGGAGGCAAACGCGCAATTTTTGATTGAAAAAATCAAGGATGCCTATCAGCGCAAATCGTCGCACGAAGAACCGACGGCGGTGAAAAGTTTGGAACGTTATATCATTCTTAACGCGATTGATCGGCTTTGGCAGGAACACCTGTACGCGATGGATGCCTTGCGCGAAGGTGTTTATTTGCGCGCCTATGCGCAAAAGGACCCGCTGATTGAATACAAAGCGGAAGCTTACGACATGTTTGTCGAGCTGATGGCGAACATTAAGAACGAAGTGTTGCACAATCTTTTCCGCAGCACCTCGAACCTGCAGGCATTCGAGAATTTCCTGGCGACACTACCGCAATTTCTGTTGAAGGAACAGGCTCCTGCCGTTGGATCTGCCGCGTCGAAGCCAATTCCTCAGCCGCAACCTGCAATGGCAATGGCAGGAGGGAATGGTGACGGTGCTGGCGAAATGAAACTCGACCTGCCAGTACGGCGCGGTGGTCCGAAAGTCGGCCGCAATGAACCCTGTCCCTGTGGCAGCGGAAAGAAATACAAGAACTGTTGTGGCCGCGTCGCATAGTTTGCGCTTGCAAACATTCGCTGACGCTATTGCGTTCTTCTCCAATATGCGCCGTCTTGTTTTCCTGCTCGTTATTGGGTTCGCGCTGAAATGCTCGGCCGAGGATCTGCCATTGTATAGGCCTGCGCTCATCGGCAAATCGCCAGAGGCGATTATCAATCGCATTGACGAAAAACTGTTGCTGAAAGCAGGGCAAAAAGATGCCGCGGTAATGTTTTCCGCGGGGGTGGAGAAAACAGGCGAACTGAAATGGAGCGGCACCTATCGGGGCACGCCCGATTCAAAATTGCTCGAGCAGGAAGTGCTGCGAGTGCTGGCGAACGCGAAGATGATTCCAGCGGTGCGTGATCATCAGCCGATCGCGGTCGTTTTTTACGGGACCGTGCTTTTCGAGGTGGTTGATAATAAGCCCCGGCTGCGGATTTTCTCGAATCAGGAAGAGAGCGAGCTGAAAAAAGAAAACGATTTTATCGGACCGCAGCTATGCCTGGGCGGAGAGTCGAAATTTTCCGGGTTGCATTATCCGAGCGCGGAGCGGGCGCCGCTGGCGGTGGACGGGACGGTCGACCTTTGGGTAAAAATCGATGCTAGTGGAAATTTGCAGGAGGAAAAAGTTGTCAAGGAATCTCCGCCGCTTTTGGGATTTGGAGACGCTGCGCTGGATGATTTTGCCAATGCCAAATTCATTCCGGCTTTCCGCGATGGCAAACCGGTTTCATGCGAAATCACCCTTCCGCTTTATTACAAACCGGAAAAGTGAACCAGCTGGCAGCCGGGATGGAGCGGGGCGAAATGGGGAGAGATTTTTTTCAGCGCGATCCGCTGAGCTGCGCCCGCGATCTCATCGGGTGCGAGCTAATTTGGAATTCGTGCGGTGGGGTAATCGTCGAAACGGAAGCCTACAACGCAATCGGCGATGAAGCTTGTCATTGCTTTGTGCGTCCGAGTGTGCGCGCGTTCGTCGAGCGAAATCATGCTGGGGCGGCCTACGTTTATTTCAATTACGGCGTTCACTGGATGTTGAATGTCTTGGTGAAAGGAAGGGAAAACGGTTTTGTTCTCATCCGTGCGCTCGAGCCAACTCGCGGAATCGCGCTGATGAGGAAGAGACGGGGCGTCATTGATGCTCGTCAGCTTTGTTCGGGTCCTGGAAAGCTGACACAGGCATTGGCCATTACGGGGCGGCACGACGAGATGGATTTGTGTAGCAACGAGAATTATTGTTTTCGAAAGCCAGTTGCTTCGATTGACGTAGTTGCCGACGAGAGAATCGGCATTCGGCGCTCGGCCCATTTGCCGTGGCGCTTTACTTTAAGTGACAGCGTACACGTTAGCCGGAGAGTCCGGTCAGCTCGAGCGCAGTTGCCAGCTGCGCCGTAGCCGGCAACTGCGGGGAACGTGTTTAGCGTTGCGGATATCCCATTTCATTAACACCTCGCTTCAGCGAGGTGCATGGGCCAGGAGTACTACCGCAACCGCTTTAGTGGTTTTCTTGTGCAGTGACGAAAAACCGCTGAAGCGGTTAGGGCTTCCTCAGGGGGTTATTAACACCCAGCTAAAGCAGGGTGTTAATGAGAGGATCGGTCGACGCTAAGCATATACACTGCGGAACGAATCCGGTTTGCGCGTTGACCAACTGCGCGGCCTCGCCGATTTTCCGCGAGTGAATTCGCGAAACAAACAGCGCGTGCTTCTTGGCATGAGCGGCGGAGTCGATTCCAGCGTCGCTGGTTATTTGCTGCGCGAGCAAGGCTATGACGTCATTGGGGTGACGATGAAAGTGTGGCCGCAGGACTGTATTTCGCGGGCGGAGGACAAATGTTGCGGGCCACAGGCCGTGGCAGACGCACGCGGAGTTGCCCGTGCCCTCGGAATTCCACATTACGTGGTCGATGAGGCGGATCAGTTCGAAAAACTCGTGATCAGTTATTTTTCCAGCGAATACCAGGCCGGTCGCACGCCGAATCCCTGTGTGATGTGCAACGAAAAATTGAAATTCGGAAATCTTTGGCAAAAAGCGGAGGCGCTTGGGTGCGACTATATCGCGACCGGACACTACGCGAT
>QHQU01000142.1 GCA_003219925.1 Verrucomicrobiota bacterium | reverse complement strand
GTGCGCTCACTCCACTCGGTCGAATGTCGAAATCCGAAATCCGCGCGATTGCCCGAAAAATCGGCCTAAGAGTGGCCGACAAACCGGACAGCCAGGAAATTTGTTTCGTGCCGGGACAGGATTACAAAGCATTCCTGCGATCGCACCTTGGCCAGAACCAATTTCATCCCGGCGGAATTTACGATCTCGACGGTAACTTCATTGCTGCGCACGACGGGATTGAGATGTTTACCATTGGCCAGCGCAAAGGTTTGCCAGGGGGGTCGGCACAGCCGCGGTATGTCGTCGATCTCGATCCGGAAACGAACCGGGTGATCGTTGGTCAGGCGGAAGATTTGCTGGTGGAAGAGTTCGAGATCGATCG
>QHQU01000141.1 GCA_003219925.1 Verrucomicrobiota bacterium | reverse complement strand
CGAGCTCGCCTCGATGATTCCGGTGTCAGGGTCCGCCTATACTTATTCCTACGCAACACTCGGCGAAATCATCGCTTGGATCATCGGTTGGGACCTCATTCTCGAATACGCCGTCGGTAACATGGCAGTAGCTGTGGGCTGGTCGGGTTATTTCGTCAGGCTGTGCGGCAGTCTCCTGGGCTTAAAATTTCCGGTGTGGGCAGTGAACGACTACAAAACGGCCAGTACGATTATCGACCAGGGTGGTGAGGCGCTGACAAATTATTCCTCGACGACGCTTCCGGTCATCGCCGGGCACGTCATTGCCGTCAATCTTCCGGCGCTCCTGATCGTTGCGGCCGTGACCTGGCTTTTGATCTACGGGATTCGTGAAAGCGCGCGCACAAATAATGTCATTGTAATTACGAAAGTAGCAGTCGTTGTTTTCGTGATCTCGTTTGGGGCATTCCTGATTCACCCGACCAATTGGCATCCTTTTGTTCCGACCGGCATTGGCGGTGTCATGAGCGGAGCGGCGATTGTCTTTTTTGCTTTCATCGGATTCGATGCTGTTTCCACGACGGCGGAGGAAACAAGAAATCCTCAGCGCGACATGCCGATCGGAATCATCGCCAGCCTAATTATTTGTACAGTGCTCTATGTTTTGATGGCGGCCGTGATCACTGGCGCGCGAAAGTATACGACCTACTTCGGGGATCCGGCGGCAGTCGCAACAGCATTCGCCGGCCGGGCGTGGGCACAAGCACTCATCAGCGCAGGCGCGCTCGCGGGTATCACTTCAGTTCTCCTTGTCTTTCAGCTTGGCCAGCCCCGCATTTTCATGGCGATGGCGCGTGATGGTTTGCTCCCACAATATTTTGCCCGCATTCACCCGCGATTTCGGACACCGCACATTACGACTATCTGGACGGGTGTGTTTGTCGGTGGCGTCGCCGCTGTGGTCGATATCGGTTCGTTGGCCGACCTCACGAATATTGGAACACTCTTCGCCTTCATTCTTGTTTGCCTTGGCGTCATCATTTTGCGGCGGACCGATGCCGATCGGCCGCGCCCGTTCCGTGTTCCGATGAGTCCGGTGTTTCCAATTCTCGGTGTCGTCTTTTGCTTCGTTTTGATGCTGAGCTTGCCCGTGGAGACTTGGATCCGCTTCTTTGTTTGGCTCGGGATTGGGCTCCTGATTTATTTCCTTTACGGCGTAAGTCACAGCAAACTTGGCCGCGGCCTTGATGTCGGGCCAACGGAAGACATCCCGCCGCCGCTTATCAAGACGTAAGAACGACCTTGCCCTGGCATTCGCTTCCAGCGCATGTCTCATCGGCAGGGATGCCGATGCCACTTGTAAATTGCTGCGGTCGTTAGCGAGATCCGGTACTGCTCGCGCTCGAAGCCGCTGCCGTTTCGGGATGCAGATGTTTGTCGAGGAACTTTTCCATCGCTTCGTAGAAATCGAATTTGTTTTCTTCGTTATGAAAACCATGGCCTTCGTTCTCTTTGACCATGTATTCCACATCTATGCCGCGTTTCTTTAAGCCATTTACGATCTGATCTGATTCTGCCTTGTTCACTCGCGGATCCTGTGCTCCTTGGGCGACAAGGAGTGGGGTCTTAATTTTCTGCGCATTCAACGCTGGTGAAGTTGCGGTTAACAGATTCTTGTCTTTCACTGGATCGCCTACCATCTCATGAAACATGTCGAGATATGGTTTCCAATAGGGCGGGATCGTGTTCAGAAATGTGAACAGGTTTGAAACTCCAACATAATCGACGGCGGCGGCGTAAAGATCGGGTGTAAAAGTCACCCCGGCTAGCGTGGCGTAACCACCATAACTGCCGCCGTAGATCGCGACTCGTTTTGGATCGGCAATCCCTTGCTCGATCAACCATTTCACCCCGTCGCTGATATCGTCCTGCATCGTCTTGCCCCACTGCTTGAAAGATGATTCCCAGAATTTTCGACCGTAGCCGGTCGAGCCCCGAAAATTCACCTGTAACACGGCGTAGCCTCGGTTAGCCAGAAATTGAACTTCCGGATTGTAGCCCCAGCTGTCGCGAGCCCACGGGCCGCCGTGCGGGTTAACCACCACTGGCAAATTTTTCGGATCCCGTCCCAGAGGCAGCGCCAGGTATCCATGAATTGTTAACCCGTCGCGCGTTTTGAACTCGATCGCTTTCATCGGCGCGAGCTGCTCTTCTTTCAACCAGGGCGCGACATCCGCAAGTTTCGTTAGTTGCCCCGATTTCTTTTCAAACAGATAACGCGAGCCCGGGGTGCGATCGTTGTTCGCTACCACGATGAACTTCTCTTCCGCTTTATCGTGAGCGGCGACGTCGATTTCGTATCCTGGCAATTTGTCGGAGAGCGTTTTGTAGATGGATTCCGTTTCAGGGTCGAAAAAATGACGCTGAAGTTTCCAGGTGTCGAACGCGGCGAAGGTAAGCACTTTTCGTTTTTTCGAAAAAGCCAGGCTATCGACATCGACTTCAGGATTCTCGTAAACAAGCTGCGTCTCCTTCGCGGTCTCGGGATCGATCACCACGATGGCCGATTTGTCGCGATCGATGTTCGAACTGGCGTAAATTGCTTTGTTATCGAAAGTGTAAAACTGCGGGGCACACTGCTGGCGGAAATTCGTGGTCAGCACGGTCTTGAATTCCGCACTCTCGTCTGGCCGCGTTAGCAAACTTGTGTTCACCCCATCGGTGGTGATGGCAGCGCGGATTTTGCCAGCATGATCGGTAATGTAACGGTCGATGTTACCGGGATTTTGGGCCGCCAATTTCATTTCGCCGGTTGGCACATTGAGGCGAAAAACATCGAAAACTTTCGGATCGCGTTTGTTCATTCGGAAGAGAATGTCAGTTTCCGAAACGTCCTCTAAATCGTCGACTAACTCGGAACGCACTTTCGGAAAGGGCGTCACGTCCTTGACCTCGCCGTCCTTCACCTTCACCCGCTTGAGATGGAAATTTTCATCCCCGCGATCGTCCATCGCGTAAATGACGAAATCGTTTCCCTTCCAGAAGTATTGCTGAATGTCGCGGTCTTTTTCCGAGGTTAACCGACGCGCCTTACCGCCGTTCACGGGGCGCACAAAAATATTCAGACGCGATTCCCATGGTTGCAGAAAGGAGATGCTTTTGCCGTCGGGAGAAAGATCATAGCCGCGGCTGACCGGATTGCGGAAGAAGTCGCGTACTGGAATTTTCGGAGGGATTTTTGAAGTCGGCGGCGGCGACGGCGTTTGCGCGGAGAGAAAACCGCCGGTGAGCAGTGAAATCAACGCAAACAGAGTCATTTTCATAAGAGCCTTGAATTTGACGAACGAGAAGCCGGGTTGGATTCAAGCTCGCACGGATTCAATCACTCTTAGACTTGTCGTAGAAGAGAATGTTCAAGAGCAGAACAATCCCAGCGCCGGCCGCGCAAAGAAAAAATATAATCGCCAACCCGGGATAACCCCAAATGCGAAAATTCGTGTCCACTCGCATCAGCAGCGCGGCGCCGACAATCAGGGCTGCGATAATTAGTCCTACTGTGATTCGGTTCGCGATCTTCTGGAACCCGAGAATCAATGTTTTTTCATCGATGGCATCGACTGAGACCTTGAATTCATTGTTGGCCAACGCATCGAAGAATCTGTTCAAGCGGGCCGGCAATCGTTGAACCAAATCTTTTAGTTCGAGAACCCCACTGAATAAGTTTCCGGGCGACAAACTCTTGAGCACTCGCTGCTGTAAAATCTGCGCAGCGTTGCGACGGATGGATGCGTTGGGATCGAATTGTGGCGTCAGTGCGCGGCCGACCTGATCTAGATTGAGCAGAGTTTTGCCAAGCATCGTTAGCTCAGGCGGAACGCGAATTTGGCAGTCGGCCGCACAGCGGGTCACTTCCAGAACCAGCCGGCCCACCTGCATTTGCTCGACCGTGGCTGTCTTTTGCTGCCCTATGATTTCGGAAATGCGGCGGGTGAATTCGGTTTGGTCGAACTCGCGGCGAGGCTGGCCGATTTTAATCGCAATTTGTGCTGCGTCCTCGCCGTGACCCTCGGAGATTGCGAGCAACAATTGCAACAAATCTTCTTGTAAGCGCGGCATGATCCTACCGACCATCCCCAGGTCGAGCAACGCGATGCGATGATCCGACGTAAGAGAGACATTTCCCGGATGCGGATCAGCGTGAAAAAATCCCTCGACCAGAATTTGGTTGAGATAGGCGCGAAAAAGCTCTCCGGCCAGCATTTCACCATCAAAGTCCATCCGTGTCAGCGGACTCATCTCGGTGATTTTGACGCCTGAGACGTATTCCATCGTCAGCACTCGCGACGTGCTGTAATCCGCGATCGGCGCCGGCACGACGATATGTGTGAAATCTTTGAGCTGTTCGCGAAAGGCCGCCAGGTTGTGCGCTTCCTGCCGGTAATCGAGCTCGCGCATTAAACTTTTCCGCAGCTCCTCCAGCATGCGGGTGAACTGGTAGCGTTGGCCGAACTCGGTGTG
>QHQU01000219.1 GCA_003219925.1 Verrucomicrobiota bacterium | reverse complement strand
TGGACGCAGCTAAAGGATGCAGGGCAATCGGCCATTCATGGCCCGAACGAAATCAGGATTACGCTGGAACTGCATGGCACCGGCGTGATGGGCGCGTGGCTGGCAAAGATTTGGCGCAATTATCGCCTCACCCTCGATTACATTCCATTTTGGCGTTACGTCGGCACTGGTCTATTTCTCGTTATATTGAATCTAATCGGCACACTCCTCAGCTGTTCGCTTGCCGCTTATGCTTTCGCCCGTCTGCAATGGCCCGGCCGCGGCATCTGCTTTGCCGCGTTGCTCGGCACGATGATGATTCCAGCGCAGGTGACGATGATTCCGCAGTTCCTGATCATGCAAAAACTCGGCTGGTATAATACGCTCAAGCCGCTTTGGGTGATGAGTTTCTTTGGCTCCGCCTTTAGCATTTTTCTGTTACGAGAGTTTCTTAAAGGCATTCCTCGCGACTTGGAAGATGCTGCGCGTCTCGATGGCTGCGGTTTTCTCCGGATCTACTGGCATATTATGCTGCCCTTGGTGCGCCCAACCCTCGCCGTTATTGCCATTTTTACTTTCCTCGCAACCTGGAACGATTTTATGGGGCCACTCATCTACCTGAGCGATCAACGGCTCTATCCCCTCTCCTTCGGCCTTTACGCTTTCCAGATTCAATCCCTCCAGCCCGGCACCAGCGCTGGCATCGGGATGTTAATGGCGGGCTCGCTCCTGATGATGCTGCCGGTGATCGCAATCTTCTTTTTCGCCCAACGCTACTTTCTCCAAGGTATTACATTGACGGGAATGAAGGGATGATCGAGTCGCTGCTCCCCCGAGACGCAATGCCCTATTTTACCGCCTCGATTTCGATTGTCGGCGTGACGTTATTGCTAATGCCGGAAATGGATTCCGAAGTGCTACTAAACATTAATCCGAAATCTTTGCGATTGATCGGATCGGTGGTGACGATCCAGCGAGTGCGCTCGGGAAGCGACTCGCTGCTCGGGGGTGTGGCCAATTTCACATGCAACATCATCGGCTTGGTCACGCCGTGCATGGTGAAATCGCCAAGGATGTCGCCGCTGTTTTCGCCAGTCTGCTTTACACTCCGACTCTTAAACGTGATCTCCGGAAATTTCGCGGCATCGAAAAACTCGGGGCTGAGCAGGTGATGATCGCGTTTTTGAATTTTGGTGTCGATGCTGGCGACCGAAATCCTGGCGGTGACCGATGAACGTTCCGGATGTTCACGATCGACTTCGATCGTTCCGCTGAAACGATGAAAGTCGCCGCGCACGGTGCTGACAAATTGATGCAGGCTAAACGCGATTCGTGAATGCGCGGTGTCAATCTTATAGGTTTCGGCAAATGCGCCCAGCGGGACAAATAGCAGGGCCGCGAAGAGAAAACGATACGCTCTCATGAACCATCCTTATCGCTGGCAAGCAATTTCAGCAACGCCGGCCGCGACGACGGTAGCCTACCAAAGAGATGTGCCAGCGCCATGGCCGCGTTCGACTTTGCGCCCTGCACACCAGTGATGCGCGACAGTTCTGTTTCAAAGTGAAGAATCGAGCGCTGGTCGGGATCATACTGATCGAGGTAACCGAAAGCGCGTTCGAGCAAATGAAAGATCTCCGGTTCGTGATGCTCGATCTCGGTGCAGACTTCGATCAACTCGACAAAATACGACGCGGCCTGCGTGCGCCGATGATCAGTTCGAATTCCTGCGAATGCATTGACCAACACAACCTCACGCAGGGTATGCAAATTCGATTTGCGGCTTTTCGCGATTGATAATTCGGCTTCAAAGAACAAATCGAGTTGTCCGCGAAAAGGACTCCGGGGTCGTCTCGCACCACGAGCAACGGTTTGGATAATACCGAGCGAATTGGTGCACCAGGAGACAATGAGGCTGGTGTCGCTCAGCTTGCGTTTGCGCAGAAGGATTCCGCGCGTCGTCGCATTCACGGATTTAAATTAGTCTTTGGCAAAGATTCGGCGACCTGGGTTTCTATAGAGGCAGGCGTGACAGCCGACACGGCTGCCGCTACAGAAACGGCGGCGAGGAATTGCCTTTGCCCAGCGTCGTCCCGAACCGTCGAGGATTCCGCGGGGATGCCTTAAAGGTAACTCCACCGGATTCCTCCTCTGTCGCTCGGAATGACGATTTGCGGTCTGCACGCATCACTTCATTTTGCAACAATGCAAACGCGCAAGATTGGGTCCCTCGAAGTTTCGGTCGTCGGACTTGGCTGCAATAATTTCGGCTGGCGCATTGATGCGGAGGCGAGCGCGAAAGTTATCGACGCAGCGATCGAATCGCGAATTACGTTCTTCGATACCGCTGATCGGTATGGTAAAGGGCAGAGCGAAGATTTTCTCGGACGCGCGCTGGGATCGCGACGAGATCAAATCATTTTGGCAACCAAGTTCGGAATGGAAATGGAGAAGGGACAGCAGGGTGCATCACCGCAGTATATTCCGGAAGCGATTGAAGCGAGCTTGCGCCGGCTGAGAACAGATCGGATCGATCTTTACCAATTGCATCAGCCCGATCCGAAGACGCCGATTGCCGATACCCTTGTCGCGCTTGATCAACTGGTGCGCTCCGGGAAAGTGCGCGAGATCGGCTGCTCGAATTTCTCCGTTCCGCAAATTCGGGAAGCAGCAGATGCCGCCAAAGGCGGCGCGCATTTTGTTAGTGTGCAAAACGAGTTCAGTCTCTTTCACCGCGACCCTGAAAATGACGGTGTCTTGGCCGAATGCGAAGCGCGTGGGCTGGCATTTCTTCCCTATTTTCCGTTAGCCAGCGGATTGCTTACAGGAAAATACCGCCGCGGAAACAAATTGCCGGAAGGAAGTCGTGCCGCCGAGGGCTGGGGACCAAAAGTGTTTACGGAAAGAAATCTGGCAGTCGTGGAGCAACTAATCGAATTCGCGGAATCGCGTAATCACACGGTGCTCGACCTGGCCTTCGCCTGGCTGCTGGCCCACAAACCGGTGGCATCGGTCATCGCCGGCGCGAGCAAGCCCGAACAGATTCAGGCGAATGCGAAAGCCGTGAATTGGAAACTGACTTCAGACGACCTCGCAGCGATTGATGCGATCATGACAGGAAAGTAAATGTTGCAGGGCCAAGCTCTGCGGCGCCACGGGGAAAGGAGCTCGCCCCTCCAAGTGTGCTTCGATTTTGCGACCTCTCTCTTTGGTCTGGGTAGCGCACGCGTCTCGCGTGTTGGCGATCGCGTCCTCGCGATCGCGGACTTTTCTATAAAGACTTGGAGCGCAGGCAACTTGCCTGCGCGTTTTGGCTGCCAGCCGAAATGATATCTCCGTCGGCAAGCTAGGCTGGTAGTCTGCGCTGGCCAGCAACGGAATTCGCCGAGCGCATATACCGCATTCGGTTAAAATGTCGCTTCGTGGCCACGACCGAAACTGCGCGCATTCCCGAGGACATCACTGGCCGGGCGCGGCGTATGCCCGTCGGCGAAGTCAATTGGCGCACTACTTTTCGAGCGCTGCGTCATCGCAATTACCGCCTATTTTTTTATGGCCAACTCGTCTCACTCATCGGCACCTGGCTGCAACAAACCGCCATGAGCTGGTTCGTTTATGAAATCACTGACTCGAAATTCCTGCTCGGCGCCGTTTCCGCGGTCGGTTCCGCGCCGATGATGATTTTTTCGCTTTGGGGCGGCTCGCTGGCGGACCGTTATCCCAAGCGATCCATCCTGATCGGGACGCAAGCGGCGCAAATGTTCTGCGCCTTCGTCCTCGCCGCCGGCGCACATTTGGGATTTGCCAACGCGAATTTTATAATCGTAATCGCGGCGCTCAATGGAATCGCGATGGGATTCGATATCCCGGCCAGGCAAGCGTTCACCGTGGAAATGACGAGCCGCGAAGATCTGCTCAACGCCATCTCTCTTAACAGTTCAATCTTTCATGCCGCGCGCGTGATCGGGCCGTCCATTGCCGGGCTAATGATCGGGACGGTCGGCATCGCCATTTGTTTTTTTCTAAACGGTCTGAGCTTCATTGCCGTCATTGCCGGATTGATGATGATGAAACTTCCGCCGCAGATGCGGCCAGCCACTCAGGCGTCTCCCCTGGAACATGCATGGAAAGGGATCGCTTATTCAGTAAGACATCCGCGCGTGCGCACGATTCTCCTGCTCTTTTTTGTGGTTGGCGTTTTCGGCTGGTCTTACACCGTGCTGATGCCCGCATTCGCGCGCGACGTCCTCGGCCGCGGAGCCAACGGTTACGGAATTCTGATTTCAGCGAGCGGCGCGGGCGCACTAATTGGCGCGCTGATCGTGGCCGCTTACGGGCACCTGGTCACCCCGCGCAAACTTGCCTTTAGTGGCGTCTATTTATTCTCTGCCGCGATGACTGCCGTTGCCTTCGCGAGAAGTTTTTATCTGGCTGTGGCTTTCCTGTTCCTTGCCGGATTCGGAATGCTTCTATTTTTCGCAACTTCGAACACAACGTTGCAAACCATCGTGCCGGACGAAATGCGCGGTCGCGTGATGGGTGTTTGGTCGCTCGTCTTCGGCGCGATGATTCCGGTGGGCAGTCTGGAAGCAGGAGCGGTCGCACATTTTTGGGGAACGCCGTTCGCACTCGGCTTTGGCGCAATCATTTGTCTGATCGCGGCAATCATTACTCGCGTCGTAATTGCCCGTCGCGAAGCGACAGCGGCAACTTAAGAAAACTGCGACCGCAGCTTCTCGCATAGGTAAAACGTCTTTTTCCGAACGACGCAACTTTGTAAGAGTTGTCGTCAGAGCGGATGCCGCAGCAAATACGCGATCTGTCGCCGGCGACGGCGGCAGCTACCACACCAGCGTCGCAGCGCTCTGTCTTGCACTAACGATTCACAATATGTAGCGCGCGCTTCTCCACCGCCATCGCAGCCTCTTTTACCGCTTCGCTCAGGGTTGGGTGCGAGTGGGTTGTTCGTCCGAGATCCTCGCTGCTACCGCCAAACTCGATGACGGAGGTTGGCTCGGCGATTAATTCAGAAGCAGCGTGTTGCAGAATGTGCGCGCCCAGAATTTTGTCCGTTTTAGCGTCAGCAATAAATTTTACCAGCCCTTCGACATCTTCGTTGGCAAGGGCACGGCCATTAGCACGAAACGGAAACTTCCCAATTCGCACCTCCATCCCTTTTTCTTTCGCCTGATCTTCGGTAATGCCGACGCCGGCCAGCTCCGGGTTGGTGTAAATGATGCCTGGGATCGCGTCGTAATTTACGTGGCCGGATTTTCCGGCAATGATCTCAACGCAGGCAATGCCTTCATCTTCGGCCTTGTGCGCGAGCATCGGGCCGGCAATGACGTCGCCAATGGCGTAGATTCCTTCGACATTCGTCCGAAAATGCTTGTCGATCTTGATCCGTTTTCGCTCATCAAATTCGACCCCAACTTTTTCTGCGCCGAGACCCTCGCTGAACGGCTTGCGCCCAACCGACACCAGCACCTTGTCGGCTTCAAACGTTAACTTCTCGTTAGCCTTTTCCGCAGAAGCAATGACGTGCCCATTCTCCACTTTCACGCCGGTCACCTTCGTTTCGAGATGAAACTTGATTCCCTGCGCAGTGAGAGCGCGCTGGAGCAAATTCGACAGCTCGAGGTCGAAACCCACGGCAATGCGCGGCAGAAATTCGAGCATTGTCACTTCGCTACCGAGGCGGTTCCAAACCGAGCCCAGCTCGAGCCCGATCGCGCCCGCGCCGATAACGAGAAACTTCTTTGGCGCCTCGGTAAAACAGAGCGCTTCAGTGCTGCTAACGATTCTTTGGCCATCGAATTTCGCGAACGGCAGTTCGATCGGGACACTTCCGGTTGCAATAACGATGTTCTTGGTCTCGATCTCCTGGGTTTCGCCGCCGGAAGATTTTACGGACACTTTTCCCGGCGCCGTGATCGTGCCCATTCCTTCCAGCACCATCACCTTGTTTGTCTTCATTAACTGACGCACGCCGCCGGTGAGCGTTTTCACCACTTTATCTTTGCGCTTCTGCATCGTCGGCAGATCAACGCGCGGGTTCTCAATCACAATTCCGTGTTTAGCCGCTTCTGTTTTTGCGAAGGAAAAATGGTCGCTGGAAGTGAGCAGGGCTTTGCTTGGAATACAGCCGATGTTCAGGCAGGTGCCACCGAGTTCCTTATCTTTCTCGATGATCGCGGTCTTGAGCCCGAGCTGGCCCGCGCGAATGGCCGCCACGTATCCGCCGGGGCCGGAACCGATAATTACGACATCAAACTTTTCCATAAATCGTTAGCGCCATTCCGAGCGATCGTCGAGGAGTCCCCCATGTTACCTGAAAGCTTTCGCAACGGGATCCCTCGACTTCGCTCGGGATGACAGTGGGTTTGTTCTAAAAATCGATCGGTAATGTCTTGGGGTTTTCGATTCCCTCCTTCACCTTAATCAAAAATGTGACGGCTTCTTTGCCATCGATGATGCGATGATCATAGCTGAGAGCGAGATACATCATCGGGCGCACTACCACTGCACCGTTCACTGCGATCGGGCGCTCCATGATTTTGTGCATACCCAGAATTCCGCTTTGTGGCGGATTCAAAATTGGCGTGCTCAGGAGCGAGCCATAAACGCCGCCGTTCGAAATGGTAAAACTCCCGCCCTGCAACTCCTCAATTTTCAATTTTCCTTCGCGCGCCTTCTTCGCGTAATCGGCGATATCCCGCTCCAGCTCGGCGAAGGACTTCTTGTCAGCGTCCCGCACTACCGGCACGACTAGCCCGCGTTCCGTCCCGACGGCGACCCCGATGTCATAGAAATTATTTTGAATGAAATAGTCCCCTTCTATTCGCCCATTGATCGGAGGCACCGCCTTCAACGCCGCCACCGTCGCTTTAACGAAGAAAGACATAAAACCAAGTTTCAACCCATTCTTTTTTGTGAATTGCTCCTGCGCGTGAGCACGCAATGCCTGCACCTCGCTCATGTCGCATTCGTTGAACGTGGTCAGGATCGCAGCAGTATGCTGCGCCATGACCAACTGCTGCGCGATCTTGCGGCGCAATGGCGACATTTTTTTGCGAACGATGCGACCATCCTGGGCAGCCGGCGCCAGCGACTCTACCGGCCCGGCCACCTCAGTCGCCGGGCTTGCTTCGGTGTCTGTCCGTT
Organism: Verrucomicrobiota bacterium; assembly: GCA_003219925.1. Classification (GTDB taxonomy): domain Bacteria; phylum Verrucomicrobiota; class Verrucomicrobiia; order Chthoniobacterales; family UBA10450; genus AV69. Next base: position 8,321 of record QHQU01000219.1, on the reverse strand, counting down.
CTGGGGCGCCGCGATTTTGCGTAACCGCGAGCGCGTCTCCTTTGGTAATGCGACCGCCTTTTCCCGTTCCCGAGATTTTTGCGGGATCGAGTTTTTCTTCATCGACAATGCGACGGACCGCAGGCGAAAGCGCGATATCTGCAGGGGGAGTCGGCAACTCCGGTCGGCCGCGGTCAGCGACCGCCGCTACAGAAGTTTGCTCTGGCGCGCCCTTCTCCTTGTTCGTGGGTGCCGCCCCGGCTGCGCTTGATTCCTCAATCTCTGCTACGACTTCGCCGATTTTTACTTCCTGACCTTCGGCAGCCTTGGTTCTGAGGACGCCATCCGTTTCGGCGACGATTTCAGTCGACACTTTGTCAGTTTCGAGAGTGAAGAGGGGCTCGCCCTTTTTTACCTGCTCGCCTGATTTCTTGTGCCAGACGGAAACGACACCGCTGGAAATCGATTCGCCGACAGCGGGAATTTTCACCTGCACGCTCATTGCGCGGCTACATAAGCGCAAACCGCCGCGCGAGTCGAACGCCAAGTCATTTCATCGGACAATCCAAGTTCCTGTGGTGGCCGGCTGTCGCCGGCGTAACACGGCGAGATCGTGCACTGGTTTGCAGCCGACACGGCTGCCGCTACAGGATTCAAATGCGAGCACGTAGTTCTTTCAGCGCGGTTGAACTATCTTTTGTCGCGCCTTCCAGGCTGAAAGCGAACCGACAAACTCGCACTCGGGCGCTTCATCAAGGAGCGTGATGTATTCAACAGTATGTCCGTCGGGGTCGGAAAGTAAATCTGCGCCGATGGCATCCAGCCGATGACCGATGGTTCCGTTGTAATCTTTCCCGAAAAATCTCGCGTAACGACGCCGAGGCTGCCAAGGCGTGAACCGGCGGCAAGCAGGCCGGACAAGGTTAGAGCGACAGCAAAGTGACAACGATGAGATTGGCCCCAAGGCGTGGCGGGACCCCACAGGCCGAGCATTGAACGTTTCTTGGAACCGATCCAGAGAAAGACAACGTCGCGGGTGAGATCACGGTGGGCATACTCCAGTCCCACGACATCAACATAAAATCCACTGGAGACCTCGGTGTCCTTTACCGGTAGATGTGTTTCGTAAAGATGCATCGTCCGCTTCATGGGCTAACGAGGTTTAGGCGACTGTTACGCGAGCGGCTCATAAACTGTCCCGCCAACATGCCTGCGCCTCCCCAATCAGACCGAAAACGCCTCCGCGATCAGGCATGCTTGTTCGCGTTTATGAAGAGCGAGAGCACCGACAGCGGGACTGGCGCTGGCGTTGCGCCCGGCGTAGCCAACTTCGCGGCGAAACATGGAACGCAGGCGCGGCTCGATGAAACTCCACGCCCCCATGTTTTGCGATTCCTCCTGGCACCAAACCAATCTTGTTTTCCCCGGAAAAGCTTCAACCGCCGCGCGCAATTGCTTCTCATCCAGCGGATAGAGCTGTTCGACGCGGATAATCGTGCTGTTGGTAATTTTTTCCTTTTCGCGGTGGGCAATAAGATCGAAATAGACTTTTCCGGAACACAAGATGACACGTTCGATTTTGTCGAGCTTGCTGCCCCGGCCGGCGACCGCGGCTACAGAGTCGGGAATAATTTCGTGAAATTTTCCGCTGGTGAAATCTTCCGCGCGCGAAGTCGAAAATTCCGCACGCAACAGACTTTTTGGCGTCATCAGGATGAGTGGCTTGATGAAATCGCGCTTCATTTGCCGCCGCAAAACGTGGAAATACTGCGCGGGCGTGGTGGGAACGCAGACCTGGATGTTGTCTTCGGCGCAGGCTTGAAGAAACCGCTCAAGCCTGGCGCTGGAATGTTCCGGGCCTTGTCCTTCGTAGCCGTGCGGCAAAAGCAAAACGATCCCGCTCGGTCGCTGCCACTTTGATTCGGCGGAAACGATAAACTGATCGATAATAGTCTGCGCCCCGTTAGCAAAATCGCCGAACTGCGCCTCCCACAGGCACAACATGTTTGGATAATCGAGCGAGTAGCCGTAATCGAATCCGAGGACGGCGGCTTCCGAAAGGAGACTGTTGTAAACACAAATGCGGGCCTGTTTTTCCGCGAGATGCAGCAGCGGATTATAAGGAGCGCCCGTTTTTGCGTCGTGCCAATAGGCATGACGCTGGCCGAAGGTTCCGCGCCGGCTGTCCTGGCCGGACAATCGAACCGGAATGTTTTCCAGCAGGAGCGACCCAAACGCCAGCGCTTCGGCGAATCCCCAATCATACGGACCGCCCTCCTCGAAAATTTGCCGGCGCCGGTCGATCAGCATCCGTTTCACTTTCGGCAGAATGTGAAACCCTTCCGGAACGCGCGTGAGCCCATCGACAATCGTGCGCAACATCTCCTCGCCAATCGCGGTCGGCTTCGATTCGGTGCTGTATTTCGATTGAAAGACCGCAGTCGATTCCTTGAATTTAGCCTGCTCGCCCGTTTTTTGCTTTTCCAGCGCTTTGATGTATTCGAGCGCCATCTCGAGCCGGAGTTGAAACTCGGTCTCGAGCGAGGCGGCGTCGTCCTGAGTAAGCACACCGCGATCGAGCAACTCCCGTTTATAGATCTGAGTGACCGATGGCCGCTTATCAATCCTGGCGTAGAGATCCGGCTGGGTAAAGCTCGGTTCATCTACTTCCTGGTGGCCGTATTTGCGGTAGCAATACATGTCGATGACAAAGTCCCGGCCGAATTCCTGGCGAAAATCGAGCGCCATTTCAGTGACGAACTTCAGGGCGAGCGGATCTTCGCCGTTCACGTGAAGGATGGGAACCTCGATCATCTTGGCGATATCGGTTGCATACATCGATGAACGCGCGTCTTCCGGCAAAGTAGTGAAGCCGATCTGGTTGTTGACCACAATATGGAAGGTGCCGCCGGTGGAGTAACCGGCCAGCTGCGACAGGTTGAGCGTTTCCGCCACGATCCCCTGCCCGGCGAAGGCCGCGTCGCCATGAATTAAAAGTGGCAGAACTTTGCGCCGATGTTCGGTATCGCCGCGGATCCGTTGGCGGGCACGCGCCGTCCCTTCTACAACCGGATCCACTGCTTCGAGATGGCTGGGGTTTGCCGAAAGCCGGATCTCGACTTCGCCGGCCGCGAGTTTGCGCACGGTGCGATAGCCCAGGTGATATTTCACGTCGCCGTCGCCGGCAACAAGAGCTGGGATGTAATTCTCAGTGAATTCAGTGAAGATTACGTTGAGCGATTTCCTCAGGAAATTAGCCAGCACATTGAGCCGGCCACGATGCGCCATACCCATGCAAATTTCCTCCACGCCGTCGCTGACGCATTTGTGAAGCAAGGTATCGAGGATCACCATTAAACCTTCCGCGCCTTGCAGGGAAAAACGTTTCTGCCCGACGTAACTGCTGTGTAAAAAGACTTCGAATGTCTCCGCTTCGAGCAAGGCGCGAAGGAGGGCGACTTGTATTTCCGAGGACGGCGGCGGGGCGAAGATGCGCGATTCGAGGCGATGCCGCACCCAATCACGAACACGAGTGTTTTGAATGTGCTGGAATTCCGCGCCAATGGAGCCGGCGTAAATTTGATCGAGCAGCGCGATCATTTCGCGCAAGGTCATCTGGCGACCGTCGAGAAAGAATTTTGATGAAACCGGATAGTCCAGATCCTTGTCGCTAAAGCCGAATTCGCGAAGGCTGAGCAGCGGATTCTCGGGCCGTTTTTCCGCCAACGGATTCACCCGCGCGATGGTGTGACCGAGAATGCGATAGGCATAAACGAGAGAATCGATGCGCGTCTGCAACGGGCTTTCGCGCAGATCTCGCCGCGCTTCGGCGGGCACCGCTTCAACCGCCGCGCCATTTTTGCGGTCGAGGTTCCCGAGCTCAAATCCCTCAAAAAATGCCGACCAACCGGAATCGAGCGAATCGGGATCTTTCTGCCATCGCTCGTAATTCTGCTCGAGCAAGTCGAGATTCAGGCGGTTGGCGAAGGAAGGATGCATGATATCAAGACAATGTCGTAAAAACGAGACGACCAGCAAGTTGACAGTGGAAAGGGCGCCCGGTTACTTGCGCGGGCAATTTCACACGACCCGAAGGGATGCAATACACAACAATGTCGAATGCCAATATTCCGGGTAGCGCACGCGTCTCGCGTGCCAGTTTCGGCGTCTCGCCGAAACAATCTTTTCTATTTCTAGTGTGCAAAAGGAAAGCCCGCGATGGCGAGACGCGTGCGCTACCCAGAGTCTGTCTCCACGCGTCAAGGACAGCGATTGCCGTACTGTTCGCGAGCAGCGCCCTGCTTTTTGCGCAAACGCCGACACCGTTGCCGTCGTCAACGCCTACCGATCCGGCTTCTGAGCCCGTTGTTCTCGCGGTCGCGAAAGTGATGCCGGCCGTCGTTAACATTAATGCCGAGCGCGTAGTGCGCCGGCAAATCCGCGATCCATTCGAAGATTTCGCGACCGAATTCTTTGGCACCTACCGCAGCCAACCACGCGAAGTCCGACAGCGTCTGCAAAGTCTTGGCTCCGGTTTCATCGTTGACCCCGCTGGCTACATCGTGACCAATGAGCACGTGGTGCAGCGCGCAGCCGACCTAAGAATCGAAGTGACCACGAGCGACGGCAAGGTTTACAACGCCCACTACATAACGGGCGATCCCAAAAAAGATCTCGCGTTTATCAAAATTGACGGCCAGAGCGGATTCCCGTTCATTAATCTGGATAATCCTTCACCCAATCTTCTCGGCCAAACGGTGATCGTCCTTGGCAATTCGGTCGGTTACGGCAGCTCGATCAGCCGCGGCGTGCTCAGCGGACTGAAGCGAGATATCACGATAGATAATCTGGAGTACAAAGATCTTTTGCAAACCGACGCGGCGATTAACCCAGGAAATTCTGGCGGTCCAGTGGTCGATATTGCCGGCCGCCTGGTCGGGGTGAGTTCGGCCAAAATGGCATTTACGCCCCAGGGTGTTCCAACACAGGGACTGGGGTTTGCCATTCCGGCCGAGACCGTGCGTGAAGTGGTCAAAGGATTTAAAGCAGTCGCGCAAAAGAAGCCTTCCGCGCAGCAGCCACCCAGCAGCTCCAATCAACCCGCCGCGGCAAATGCCGATCGTCTTTTTGGAATGCAATTGCAAGATCTGACGGCGGAACTAACCGATGCTTTTGACTTGGTTCCCGGGCGCGGAGTTTTGGTTAGCGCGGTTGAACCAGGAAGTCCGGCGGCGGAAATTGGGGTCGAGCGCGGACTGGTGATTTACCGAGTCGGACGGCACGATGTGAACTCGGTGAAATCGATCGAGGGCCTGCTCGGGCGCGTGCAAAGCGGGATGACGGTTGATTTCACCGTCGGCGTCGTTCGAAACGATGGGACGCGCCAGATCCAAACCGTGCCATTGGCAGCGCGCTAAAATTTTTTAGACAACGCAGCGCGATGAAAATTGTCTCAAAGGATTAGTGAATTCGAGAAATGGAAGATACCCTCTTCGGAGGCCCTCATTCTAGCTTTTTCCCACAAGGAGAAGGAATGCTTGGTCTCGTTTCGCTGACGGGACAAGTAATTCCTCCGGTGGAGCTTGTTTTATGATCAAGGTTGAAAATTTAACTAAAAAATACGCAGGCCAGACCGCAATCCGCGATCTCAACTTCGAGGTCGGTCAGGGGGAGATCATGGGTTTCCTCGGGCCAAACGGAGCCGGCAAGACAACCACAATGCGCATTTTGGCGAGCTTCATGCCGCCAACCTCCGGCCGGGCCTCCATCGCCGGTTTCGATATTTTCGAGCAATCACTTCAGGCCCGAGCGCACCTTGGTTACATGCCGGAACACGTGCCGCTCTATAACGACATGCGCGTGAACGAATATTTGAACTACCGCGCCGCCCTCAAAAGCATTCCACATCGGCGGATGAGCGAACGGGTCGGCGATGTGAAAGAACTTTGCGGGTTGCGCGAAGTTGAAAACAAACTCATTCGCGCGCTTTCGAAAGGATTTCGGCAGCGGGTTGGATTAGCAGACGCGTTACTGCACGAACCTGATCTGCTGATTCTAGATGAACCGACGATCGGTCTCGATCCGAATCAAATCCGCCAGGTGCGGGAACTAATCAAGAATCTGGGCAAGCAACATACGATTTTGCTTTCGACCCATATTTTGCCCGAGGTCGAGATGACCTGCACGCGGGTAATCATTATCAATAAAGGGCGAATCGAAGCGTGCGACACGCCGGAAAATTTGCTCGGTCGCATTCGGACGGCCGGCGGAGTGACGCTGGAAGCGAAGGTCGGCGCGGATGACGCAGTGGCTGAGCTAAGAGAAATCACGGGCGTCCGCGATGTGAGCGAGGCGGAGGATAACGGCTGGAAGATTTTGTCGCTGCGAGTGGAATCGGGGGCGGACGTTCGACCGGAGGTTTTCCGCTTGGCGCGGGACCGCCATTGGGAAGTGCGCGAGTTAACCGCGCGCCGCGCAACGCTGGAGGATGTTTTTGTGGAGATCACCCATTCGGATGAGACGTGAATGAAAAATAACATTCCGATGTTTCATCACTTCGCTCTAGCAGCGGCGTGTCATCCTGAGCGAAGCGAAGGACCTCACACCAACTCCGTGCCTGACCCAAACCTCCCTTGTCTAATCAATCAGGATGGGCGAGGTCCCTCGCCGTCTGCGCGGCTCAGGATGACAGACAGCGCGCGGCACCATTTTTGCCATGCGTAAATTCTACACGCTTCTTTCCCGCGAAGTATCCAGTTACTTCTACTCGCCCATCGCCTACATCGTCCTGGTCTTCTTTTTGTTCGTGAGCGGAGCCGACTTCTATTTCCAGATTTCGTTCATGAACCAGCGGCCGATACAATATTCGGTGCAGGAAGCATTTTTTAATTCGGTATTTTTCTGGTTCGCCTTTGTTTTGATTTTCCCGCTCATCACCATGCGGTTGTTCGCGGAGGAATTTAAGCTGGGTACGATTGAACCGCTCATGACCGCGCCGGTGCGAGACTGGCAGGTGGTGCTGGCGAAATTTTTTGGCGCTCTCGTTTTCTACCTGGTTCTCTGGGTTCCCACCATTCTTTACTTTTTAATCTTCCAATACATCACGGGTCAAACAGCGGCGGGGTCAGCCGGAGCGTATTGGGGTTCTTACCTGATGCTGCTGCTGCTGGGAATGTTTTATATCAGTATCGGCTGTTTCGCTTCGGTCCTGACTAGAAACCAGATTATCGCAGCGGTGATTTCGTTTTGTGCGATCACGATGCATTTCTTTTCCGGGCTAATCACTTTTATTCTAACTGAGGTCAGTTCCACGACGAGGCAACTCCTTGGCTATTTCTCCGCCCTTGAACAAATGGGCACGCTCTCGCGCGGCGAGATCGATACCCGCCCGATCGTTCTCTACCTCAGCCTGACGATTGTCATGCTTGGTCTGACCTATCAGGCATTTCAATCGCGCAAATGGAGACTGTAATTGTGGCGGAGAAACCAAAGAAAATTCATCGCTTCCAGATCGGACTCAACGTCGTCGTTCAGATTGGCTTGCTCATCTTCCTGGCGTTGATGGTGAACTATCTCGGCTTCGAGCATTACCGGCGCTGGGATTTCTCGCGCGACCAAAAATACGCCCTCTCGGACAAGACGAAACGCATGCTTGACTCGTTGAAGGGGAAACTGCGCATCACTGTTTTCTTTTCCCCAAACACGCCGATCACCAACGACGTGCAAGGTCTGCTAACGGAATATCAGTACGCCGCCAAAGGGAAAATCGACGTTGAGCAGATCGATCCTGAACGCAGTTTTTCGCGGGCGAAGGAACTTTTCGACAAATACAAGGTAGTCACGGACGAAAGCATGCTGGTGCTTGATTACGAGGGACGGAACAAAACGGTCAAGGCCTCGGAAATGGCGGAAGTGGATCAAAGCGGGATGGCGATGGGTGAAGGTCCGCGCGTGACCACGTTCAAAGGCGAGCAAGCGATCAGCGGCGCGATCATCGATCTGACCGAGGGGAAGAAAAACGTCATTGGTTATGTACTCGGCCACAAAGAACCGCCTATCGCGGAGGCGGCACCTAACCTGATGACGGTGGAGCGGGCGCCGGCCAGCCCGATCTCAGTGCTAAAAACATTTATCGAAAATGAAAACATCAAGCTTCAGGAACTAAATCTTTTCAACGTCGATGCAATTGCGGCGGAGATGAAGACGATCATGATCGTCGGCCCGCAATACGATTTTTCCGACCGCGAGATGCAATTATTACGCGATTTTTGGAACAAACAGGGCCGCATTTTGCTACTGCTCGATCCGTCTGCCAAAACGCCAAAGCTCGACGCGTTTCTGGC
>QHQU01000140.1 GCA_003219925.1 Verrucomicrobiota bacterium | reverse complement strand
CAGCAAAACAGAAAACCTCGCAAAGATGACATCAATCACTGAAATCGATGAAGCGAACTTCGAAACCGAAGTTTTGAAATCCAGCCAACCCGTGCTGGTCGAATTTGCCACTGGCTGGAGCCTTCCCTCAATGATGTTAAACGGAGCGATGGACGAAATTGCCACTGAGTTCGTCGACTCCCTCAAAGTCGCCCGCGTCAAACTCGATCACAGTCCTAACCTCGGTTTGTGGTACGGCGTTCGATGCCTCCCAACCGTCCTGTATTTTAGCGGCGGCGAGGTGCGCGTCGGAATTTTTGGGACCACGAACAAGGAAGCAATTCTTTCGCAGTTGAGACCAGTTATGAATTCGCAGCGCGTCCCTGAGATTGCGCTATGAGGGGAGATGAAAATGTCGTTACCTTCAGAGCGTTGGTCGAGAACAAGGAGCGATGAAAAACCTTTTTATTGGCGTGGGACTATTGTCGATCTTGTTGACGACAGCCAGCTGCAAAAAAAAATCCGTGCCGCCGCAGGCTCCGTTACCGGTCAACGTCGTTACCGCGGTCGAGAAAGAGGTAAACGAATGGGATGAGTTCACCGGACGCCTTGAGGCGGTCGAGTCGGTTGAGATCCGGCCGCGCGTGTCCGGTTATATTACTGAGATCCGGTTTCAAGCTGGCGCAATCATCAAAAAGGATGATCTGCTTTACGTGATTGATCCGCGCCCTTATCAGGCGGATTTCGATCGCGCCGCCGCCGAGGTCGAGCGCATGCAGGCGCAGGAGAAACTTGCGCAAATCGAATTGGATCGGGCGAAAGAGTTGCGTGCCAAAAATACCATCTCCGCGAGCGAGTTCGACCAGAAGGCTGCTACTTACCAGGGTGCTTCTGCGGCGACGGCCTCGGCTGTGGCAGCGAAAAATGCCGCGGCGCTAAATCTAGAGTTCACGCAAGTTAAATCACCGATTGATGGGCGCGTCAGCGATGAGCGCATCACGCTCGGTAACCTTGTCCAGCCGGGCGCAGGGCCGGAGAATGTGCTTACCACGGTGGTCTCGGTCGATCCGATTTATGCAAAGGTCGATGCGGACGAGAACGCGATCCTAAAATATGTAAAGCTCAGCGAGCAGGGAAAACGCGTGAGCGCGCGCACGGCCAAGATCCCAGCGTGGGTTGAGCTTGGTAACGAGGCCGACTTCCCTCATGAGGGGTATGTCGATTTTGTCGACAATCGCCTTGATCCCGGCACCGGAACGGTCCGCGCCCGCGTTGTTCTAAAAAACTGGAACCCTAACCTCATCACCCCGGGTTTCTTTGTTCGCGTCCGCGTTGCCGGAGCCACGCCGTATCGGGCGGCACTCGTTGCCGACAACGTGATCAGTTCACAGCAGGGAGTGAAATACGCCTTCGTCGTGAAACCCGATAACACAATCGAACGCCGCACTCTTGAGACGGCGAGCACTTTCGAAGGCAAACGGATCGTAAAGAACGGCCTCAAAGATGGGGAGAAAGTTGTCTCCACGCGCCTGCAGCTGCTGCAACCGGGAATGCCGGTGAAACCAATTCCCGAGCAGGAAACTCCGCCGGCGCAACCGACGCCTTCAAAAGCCGAGCCGAGAAAATAAATGCGGAACTCGGAATTCGGAATGCGGAATGAGCCCGATTTGAAAAAGCGCACGAAGGCGTTTGCGCTTCGGATCTTGAAGCTTGTCGATGCATTACCCACGACGACGGCCGGTCGCGCGCTTGCGTCGCAAATCGTGCGTTCCGGAACATCCGTTGCGGCAAACTACCGCGCTGCTTGCCGCGCGAAATCGACTGCCGATTTCATCGCGAAGATGGGCATTGTGGAAGAAGAAGCGGACGAAACTCTATTCTGGCTGGAGTTGCTTGAGGAATCCCAACTCGTTGGATCAGCGAAGCTGACAGCGGTCAAACAAGAAGCCAACGAATTGATCGCCATCACCGTCGCATCTATCAAAACGGCGCGTCGCAATCGCGTCAGAAATTCCGCATTCCGAATTCCGCATTCCGAATTCGAATGAACTTTCCGCACTTCTTCATCGACCGGCCGATCTTTGCGGGCGTGATCAGTATCGTCATCACGCTCGTCGGCGTGATCGCGCTTTCGACGCTTCCGATTGCGCAATATCCGGACATTGCGCCACCAACGATCCAGGTCACGGCCACCTATCCCGGCGCGAACGCGCAGGTGGTATCGGAAACGGTTGCGACGCCGATCGAGCAGCAGGTCAATGGCGTTGAAAACATGCTCTACATGTCTTCGCAGAGCACGAGCGACGGCAACATGACGCTGAGCATCACCTTTAAACTCGGCACCAATCTCGATACCGCGCAGGTGTTGGTGCAAAACCGCGTCGCTATTGCGATCCCCATTCTCCCGCCCGATGTGCAGCGCATCGGTGTGACGACGAAAAAACAGTCGCCCGACATCACCATGGTCGTGCATCTCGTTTCGCCGGACGGGTCACTCGACCAGCTTTTCACCAGCAATTACGCATTGCTTCAGGTTCGCGACGAACTCGCGCGCCTCGATGGCGTGGGTGACGTCAATGTCTTCGGCGCGCGCGAATATTCTATGCGGATATGGCTCGATCCTAACAAGACCGCGGCGCGCGATCTGACGGCGCAGGATGTCGTGCAAGCACTGCAGGAACAGAACGTGCAGGTCGCAGCCGGGATTATCGGCGCGCCGCCGGTGCCGACGGGCGCAACCGCATTCCAATACACGGTTAGCACGCAAGGCCGACTCGTAGACGAAAAGGAGTTCGGCGCCATCATTGTTAAGACTGGCGCGAATGGACAGGTCACGCGCGTGCGCGACATCGCGCGGGTTGAACTCGCTGCGCGCGATTACACGGTCAACAGTGGGCTCGGCGGAAAACCGGCGACCGCGATTGCCATTTTCCAGCTCCCGGGCTCGAACGCACTCGCCACGTCCGACGCGGTTCGGAAGAAGATGGCTGAGCTGAAGCAGCGCTTCCCCGCCGGACTCGACTACACAATTGTCTACGACCCGACCGTTTCTGTCCGTGAGTCGATCCACGAAGTGCAAAAGACACTTTTCGAGGCTATCGCGCTCGTCGTTCTCGTCGTGCTGATCTTTCTCCAAACCTGGCGCGCTGCGATCATCCCGCTCATCGCGATTCCGGTTTCGTTGATCGGCACGTTCGCAGCGATGAAAGCTTTCGGGTTCTCGATCAATAACGTTTCGCTCTTCGGCCTTGTTCTTGCGATCGGCATTGTGGTCGATGACGCCATCGTCGTGGTGGAAGCCATCGAGCATCACATTGAGGATGGTCTGAGTCCCCGAGATGCCGCACGAAAAGCCATGACGGAGGTAGGCGGCGCACTGGTTGCGATTGCCCTCGTCCTTTGCTCGGTCTTCATTCCGACGGCGTTTATCAGCGGCATCACCGGTCAATTTTTTCGGCAATTCGCTCTCACCATTGCGGTCTCCACCGCGATCTCTGCGCTCAACTCGCTTACGCTTTCACCTGCACTCGCCGCGCTTCTCCTCCGGCCCCGCGGCGCGGAGAAGGATTCCTTTCAACGCCTGATCGATGGCGTGCTCGGTTGGTTCTTTAAGGGATTCAATAAAGCATTCGCGTGGAGCTCGAACGCCTATGGCAATACCATTGCGCGGCTTACCCGACTCGCCATCATCGTTCTGCTCATCTACGCCGGCCTACTTGCGCTGACCGGTCTCGGTTTCAAAATCGTGCCCGGCGGTTTTCTGCCGACACAGGACCGCGGCTACGCCGTCGTTTACGCACAGTTGCCCGACGCGGCATCGCTCGATCGCACCCAGGCCGTGGTCGACAAGATTACAAAGATCGGGCGCGAAACGCCCGGGGTCCTCAACACCGTTGAATTTGCCGGCTTCAATCTTTTCGGCGGCAATCAGACGAACACGGCTGCGGTCTTCTTACCCTTCAAGGAATTCTCGGAGCGTAAAACGGCCGAGGAAAAAATGCCCGCCATCGTGGCAAAGATGAACGCGCGCGTTCGCGCCGAGATTCCCGAGGCGCTCGTCGCTGTCTTCCCGCCTCCGCCTGTGGCCGGCATTGGCAACGCCGGCGGATATCGACTTTTCATTCAAGACCGCGGCAACGCCGGACTCGAAGAACTGCAAACGGAAGCTTTCGCGATGATGATGAAAGCAAATCAAACGCCGGGCCTGACCAATAACCTAACGACCTTTCGCGCCAACGTGCCGCAACTCTGGCTCGAAGTGGATCGCGTCAAAGCGAAGAGCATGAACGTGCCGCTGAGCAACATCTTCGGCACACTCCAGACTTATCTTGGCTCGAGCTACGTGAACGATCTCACCCTCTTCGGCCGCACCTATCGCGTCACCGCGCAAGCCGACTCGCAATTTCGCCTGAGTCCCGACGACATCCGCTTACTTAAGACGCGCAATAACTCCGGCGGAATGGTTCCGCTGGGTTCCGTCGCGACGGTGAAGGAAGTGAGCGGCGCCGACAAAATTACGCACTACAACATGTTCCCGGCGGCAGATCTGAGCGGCCAGCCCGCGCCGGGCGCCAGCACCGGCGACGCGTTGGCTGCCGTTGAACGTCTCGCGAGAGAAATTCTGCCGACGAGTTTCACGACCGACTGGACGGAGATCGCGCTGCAGCAGAAACTCGCCGGCAACAGCGCGGCCTACATTTTTCCACTCTGCGTTCTCTTCGTCTTCCTTCTCCTCTCGGCGCTTTACGAAAGCTGGGCATTACCGCTCGCGATTATTCTCATCGTCCCGATGTGTCTGTTCAGTTCGATCTACGGTGTCTGGCTCCGCTCGATGGAGAACAACATCTTCACCCAAATCGGCTTTGTCGTTCTCGTCGGGCTCGCCTGCAAGAATGCCATCTTGATC
>QHQU01000139.1 GCA_003219925.1 Verrucomicrobiota bacterium | reverse complement strand
CCGGGGAAGGAGCACGCATCTTCGAGGGACGATGGAATTCCGCGGGAGTGCGGATGGTTTATTGTAGCGAACATGTCTCGCTCGCGGCGCTGGAAATTCTCGTGCACACCCAACCGGTTACGATTCGGGATAAATTCCGAGTGTTTCGCGTCAGTTGGGAGGGAAAGATGATGATCACGATTGATTTAAAGAAATTGCCGAAAGGCTGGAACGCCCAACCGCCGAGTTCCATTTCAAAAAATGTTGGCGACAATTGGGTTCGCACGGGTCACTCCGTGGTTCTTGCCGTTCCGAGTGTGATTGTGCCGGCTGAGAGAACGTTTCTCCTTAATCCGGAACATCACGATTTCGGCAAAATCAAAATTAAAGATACCGGCAGTTTCTACCTCGATCCGCGGCTTCGCTAACAAATTGTAGGACAGGTGTTCCCGGCCGCCGGGTTAAATTGCTTCGACCAGCGACGCGCTTGCCCTCCAAGCCTTTGGCGGAAAAGTAATCACGCCAAGTCTGGTAGGGCGACGCTCTGCAGAGGCGGGGAACCATGCATTGGATTGTAGGGCAAGCGCTCCCGCTTGCCGTTGTCAAGGAGCGGCGATCATACAGATCGCCGTCGGCGGTTTGGAAACCGCCGTTCCTTGGCAAAGGCGGCTCAACGGAGTCTCGCCCTATCAGAAATAGTTAGTTGTGGGGCCAGCAATTTTTCGCCAGTCGGTTTTTCCATCGCGACCGAATCGACAAATGACCGAGTCCTGTCGAAATATAAAGCTGTGAAAGCAATCGTCTCAGCCGTCGTCCTTCTTACTTGCGCCTACAACAAGTCCATCGTCTCCTTCCGCGGCGTCTTCGCCCGTTCCGGAGGTCGCCCCGCCGAAATTGACCGACATCCTGTTTAAAAATTTCAAGGCGCGGTCAATCGGGCCGGCGGCGATGGGCGGCAGGGTATCGGACCTTGCGATTGATCCAAGAAATCCAGCCGTCTTTTTCGTCGGGCTTTCAACCGGCGGCTTGTTCAAGACCAATGACAATGGCGTGACGTTCGATGCCGTTTTCGACAAGCAACCGGTGCAGTCAATTGGTGCGGTCACGATCGCATCGGGCGATTCCGATATTGTATGGGTGGGGACGGGTGAACCAACCGACCGTAACTCGGCGGAATGGGGGAATGGCGTTTATCGTTCCAGCGATGGTGGGAGCACGTGGCAGCACGTTGGGCTGGAGAACAGTCGCGCTATAGGACGTATCGTAGTTCACCCGAAAAGTCCCGAAACGGCCTATGTTGCTGCCCTCGGAAACGTTTGGGCGGATGGGGGTGACCGGGGTTTGTTCAAAACGACTGACTCGGGAAAATCTTGGAAATCGGTTCTGACTGCGCCCGCGTCGCAGAACGCACGCGTGGGCTGCATTGATGTCGCGATGGCGCCGGACAATTCGGAAATAATTTACGCGGCGCTTTATGGGCGACGCCGCACACCGTGGAGTTTCGCTTACGGTATTTCCGCGACAAATGGAGAAGACATTGGCGGCATTTTCAAGAGTACGAACGGGGGTGGGACATGGAAAAAATGCAGCAATGGTTTGCCGACGCTAACGGGAAAGATCGGTCTCGCGGTAACAGCGGCGAATCCCAAGATCGTGATGGCGGTGGTGCAGAGCGACGAAGGTGGCGCAAATGATTTCACCGATATTCACAGTAAACGCGGCGGGATTTTTCGTTCGGAGGATGGGGGCGAAACATGGAAACGCACCAGCGATCTCGATCCGCGCCCATTCTATTTCAGCCAGATTCGGATCGATCCCGCGAACGATCAGCGGGTTTATTTACTCGGCTTCGCACTTCTCGTTTCGGATGATGGCGGAAAAACTTTCCGCGAGGATCTTTCGGACAAATTGCATCCGGATATGCACGCGCTGGCCATTCAAAATGGAAGTGCGCCGCCGCCGAAACCGCCGAAACCCGAGGACAAGAACAAGCCACCGAAACCGCCGGTCTCGTTGCGTTTGATTGTCGGAAACGATGGTGGCGTTTATCAAAGCTACGCCGGCGGCAAAGGTTGGGAACATTTGAATCGGATCCCAGCTGGCGAATTCTACCGCATCTCGTTAGACGACTCGCGCCCGATTTACCGGATCGCCGGTGGTTTGCAGGATAATTGCAACTGGGTTGGTCCAAGCGCAGTGCAAAGCAAGGAAGGCATCCGCAATTGTGATTGGACGCCCTTCACCGGCGCCGATGGGTTTTATGTGCTGTTCGATCCGGCTGATCGCGACACGTTTTATGGCGATAACCAGGAAGGCGTAGTGCATCGATTTAACATGCGCACGGGCGAGCTGCGCATTTTGAAGCCGCAATCGCCCGAAGGACGCGAGCCGACGCGTTTCCATTGGAATTCGCCGCTAATTATGAGCCGGCACAAACCGGGCGTGCTTTACCTCGGCGGCAATCACGTGTTTCGCCTGACCGATCGGGCGGAGCATTACGCGGTCATCAGTCCCGACTTGTCGCGGAACGAGCCGGAGAAAACGCGAGTGGTCGGAAGCGGCGCTGAAGTTTATGGAGTTGTTTATTCATTGGCGGAATCGCCGGTGCGCGCTGGAACTTTGTGGGCCGGGACTGACGATGGCCGGCTCTGGGTTACGCAAGACGATGGTGGGAAATGGACAGAGTTGACGGCAAATTTGCCCGAACCGTTGCGCAACCAATGGATCGTACGAATCGAACCGGGCGCGCAAGATGCGAATGTCGGTTACGTCGCCGCGAGCGGTTATAGGGTAGGAGACGATCGACCGATGCTGGCGCGTACGTCTGACGGCGGGAAGACCTGGACGAATATTACCGGCGACCTTCCGGCGAACGACCCGGTGGAAGTAATCCGCGAAGATCCGGTAAATCCGAAACTGCTTTATGCGGGCACGCATCTCGGCGCGTTCGCCTCTTTCGACCAGGGGGTGCACTGGGTCCGGGTTGGCGATTTGCCGCCGGTGCGGGTGGACGACTTGCAGATTCATCCGCGCACTTTCGACCTGGTAATCGCGACGCATGGACGAAGCATCTACGTGCTCGATGACGCGCGGCCATTCCGTGAATTGACGCCGGAAATCGCGAGTAAACCAGCGCATTTATTCAGCGTGCGTCCAGTGAACGGTGCTTACGCGCCCTCTGGATTTTCGGAGTGGAATGGCAAAGGCGTTTATCGTGGCGCCAATCCCGCGGAAGGCGCGCTGTTCACGGTGTGGGTGAAAGATTTCACCGGTGATGAAATTAAAATTGCGATCACGAATGCAACCGGTGCGCCGGTGGCGAATTTGAAGGCGCCCGGCGTCGCAGGATTCACGCGTTTGAATTGGGATCTGCGTCCGACCGACGATGTGCTGACGAAATATGGTGGGGATGATCCGAAAAAATTAATGTCGAGCGGGGATTACACCGCGGAATTTTCCTTCGGACCGAACAAGATGAAGCAAACCTTTCACGTAGACCTGGCCGAAGGGATCACGCCGCGGGGCGGATTCGAACCGCAGAACGACCAATGAACGTAAAAAATATTCGCGAAGCGAGCGATTGGTTTGAAGTGCTGCAAACAACAAAGCGAACCCAGACGGCTGTAATGATATTGAAACCGGGCAAATCATCCGGCAGCGAACCGGAAGGTCATAAGAAAAGCGATCAGGTTTTGTTAGTCTTGGGCGGGGAAGTCGAAGGTGAGATTGCGGATGAAACAGTCACTTTGCGAGAAGGCGATGTGATTGTGATTTCTGCAGGTACGCGACACAAGTTCAGTAACCGAGGCTCAGCCGACGCGGTTACCTTTAATACCTATTCGCCGCCGGAATATTAGACCATTGCGGGAACAGCGGGCAAGATGCCTGCTGGCCCACGGCCACGAGGACTGCGCTATGGGTTACGCTGCCAGGAGCGGCTCGATCAGGGAGGATTGGCCGCCGAATTTCGGATACAAAAAGCGCGCAGCTGGTGAGTTCACTCGGGTTTTGGCGCAGGCCCGCATCATCCCGGCGCCTCGCAAATGGCGTAACGCAGAGCAGAGCAACAAAGTACCAAGACCGCGGTTCCGATATTCCATCAGGATACACGGCCCCGGGAGAAGTTGCGCCGGCGCACCAGGGTCAGTCATTAGCAAAGTACCACCAACGATGCGGGCACCATGTTGAAGCGCCAGCCAGTTGGCAGATTCCGAATCGAACGCAGCGGCGATTGAGCTTTTGACCTGCGCGTCAATCATGTGCAGCGCCGCGTTCCAACCGGGATCGAGCACGAAAGATTTCTCGATCACAGCTTGCAATTGCTCGCGTTCCGCGGCTTTGACCAGGCTCAAGCGGTACTGCCTCGGCGTGGCAACCGCTGGCAATTCGTTCCCGGCCAAGTCCCAGACAAAATTGACCCATCCCGTCTTTTTCATGGTGAGGTGTATGCGCTTAGGCAACCGGCGCACCTTGGACGCGCCGGCAAGATCCTGCGACAAGATTACATCGTCTGGACCGTCTTCAACGTCGATTGGAAAAAATGATACATCTCCCGATGTTCGGTCATCCCTCGGCGGAGAACTGGTTTGAAGTTCGGTAGATCGGCAATATTAACAATTCGATCGACGCTGTGAACAAACGCAGCCATGGAATCGTTGGTCGGAAAAAGATGGCTGAGCAAGACAACAAATTGCTCGCGCCGTTGGGCAGCGGATTCGCAGACGAGCTTTTGCAGGATTGGATTGGTCGCGAGAGCTGAGCCCTTGAAGTTTTCGTAAACGACAATGACGTCATAAGAATAAGTGCGCAGCTTGAGCAGCACATCTTCTTCGTGAAGGCCCACGTGGACTTTGTACTTCAGATCGGTCAACTGCGGCACTACCATCTTCTGGTATTGCTCGTGATCGATGCAGACCAGCGCGGTGCTTTCGCCGGCTTCAAATAACTGTAAATCGTCTTTTTCCATGGCCTAGACGAAAGCGTTGGTTGGGACGTCCATGCGCAGACCGGATTCGAGTTCGCTGTTCACGCCGCGCGTTTTTAGAATGAGATCGATCCCGCGGGCAACGGTGCCTTTGCGCGAGGCGTAAAGACCCGCGGTTTCTTCGCTGATCAAATCGTTTTGGAAGGCATTGAGAATGCATTGATCGAAAGTCATCCAGCCCAATTGTGAACTGGCTTCGATGATTTCATAGAAATTGCGATGCTCGGTCTCCCCGAGGGCGACTGCTTCCTTGGTTCGCAAATTGTTCCCCATGATTTCCATGAGCAACTGACGACCACCGCCCGTTTTCGGCGCCAACCGCTGGCTGACGACGTAGCGCAGGACATCGGACAGGCGGACGCGCAGTTGTTGCTCTTCGCCGAGGGTGAACATACCGAGAATACGATTGATCGACTGGCCGGCGTCGACGGTGTGGAGCGTGCTCAGAACAAGATGACCAGTCTCTGACGCCATCAACGCGATTTCGACCGTGGCACGGTCGCGCATTTCACCCACGAGAATGACTTTCGGCGCCTGCCGCAACGCCGCCCGCAGGCCGTTGGCATAATTGTTAAAATCCTGACCCAGCTCGCGCTGATTGAATGTCCCCTTAAGAAATGGATGAACGAACTCAATCGGATCTTCCAGCGTCACGATGTGCACCGCCTTAGTTGCGTTAATTTCATTGAGCATCGCCGCTAAAGTGGTCGTTTTACCGCTTCCGGTCGCACCGGTGACGAGCACGAGTCCCGTTTTTTCCTTCGTGATTTCCCTGAAAATGCCGGGGAGGTGAAGTGTTTCCAAAGTGGGAACGGTGGCCTCGAGCCGACGCAGAACAACCGCAAAA
>QHQU01000218.1 GCA_003219925.1 Verrucomicrobiota bacterium | reverse complement strand
AGGCGTGATAAGCTTCCCGAAAAATAAACACGCTCTGGTTTTCCAACCGGTCGAGATGGGTGCGAGTCGTCATCGTCAAAGTTTTTGCGGAGGCGTTCTATACAATCGAAAGATCTAATTGCAAAGGACGTGGAGCTCCACCGATGTAGCAGATTTTGTGCGTTTCCAGGTTCTTTGTGCCGCTAAGGACGGCAAGGGGAAGATTTTAGCTTGAGTTGGGTCATTATCTTGCATGCCGACCCACTCAAGTTAGTGTTGGGCTGTGCCACAAATCGCTGCCTACGATTCAAAAATTGAGGGCAACGTCATCTTCACGCAACTCGACGCTGCCATGAATTGGATGCGCAAGAACTCGCTCTGGCCCATGCCGATGGGTCTGGCCTGTTGCGCCATTGAACTGATGGCAACCGCGGCTTCGCGGTTCGATATCGCCCGTTTCGGTTCTGAAGTGATGCGATTCTCGCCGCGGCAATGCGATGTCATGATCGTGGCCGGCACCGTTACTTACAAAATGGCACTGGCAGTAAAACGTATTTGGGAGCAAATGCCTGAACCGAAATGGTGTATCGCGATGGGCGCGTGCGCGTCGAGTGGCGGGATGTATCGCAGTTATGCGGTGCTGCAGGGCATCGATCAACTTATCCCGGTAGACGTTTATGTCTCGGGGTGCCCCCCTCGCCCGGAAGCACTTCTGGACGGATTGATTCGCTTGCAGAAAAAAATTGAGGGCGAATCATCGTTTTTGAATCAGAAGCCAAAGCTTATCCACGAGCTTATGCCCGAAATTGAGGAGCGAACTCCGCCGAGGCCCTCCATCCGCGGTGGCGTGACAGGAGGCACTCCGTCCCCGAGGTCGCTCGTATGAATCTTATTCCTATTCCTCTTCGATGAAGAATCGGAATAAGATTACGATCAGGAGTAGGAAATGACCGGAGACGAATTGCTTGATTCGCTCAGTCGTCTCCTCGGCGCGAAAATTCAGAGCAGGATCGATTTTCGGGGCGAGACAACCTTCAGCATTCAGCCGGAAGATTTGCGCGAAGTGGCAAAGTTCTGTCGAGACGAACTATCATTTGATTACTTAATCGATATTTCCAGCATCGATAATTTCGGTGACGAACCGCGATTCGAGGTGGTTTACGAGCTCTACTCAATGACCCTCGCGGTTCATTTGCGTTTAAAACTCGCGGTCAGCGAAGAAGTCTGCGCGGTGGATACGGTATCGGACCTTTGGCCAACGGCCGATTGGCATGAGCGCGAGATCTACGACATGATGGGCATTCGCTTCAACAATCATCCTGATCTGCGCCGTATTCTAATGTGGGACGGCTATCCATTTTTTCCTCTGCGAAAAGATTTTCCGCTCGAGGGTTTGCCCAGTGAGATGCCCGATGTCGCGTTCACCTCTGCCGCACCGATGGAAGGCGGACCATTCGTTACTCGACCGTCGACTGCGACGGCCAAGGACCGCGAGCCGCGCGCCAAACGGCCCGATCTGAATCAATAGTTCGAACTTGAACTTGCGGCGTTTTCTTTCGGTTGCGTTGACTGGAGCATTAATTGCGACGGCTGCGATTTCTTTATATGTGGCGCGCCAGAAACCGGCCGCTATAACGCCTACGACTGCCGACAAGATTTTGGTCGAAAAAAGTGTGCGTCGATTAACGCTATTTTCTTCTGGGCGAAAATTGAAAGAATATCGGGTTGCGCTCGGTTTCTCTTCGGTTGGGTCGAAGCAACGTGAAGGCGATGGGCGGACACCGGAAGGAAATTACAAAATTGATTTTCACAAGTCCGACAGCGCTTTCCATCGCGCCCTTCACATTTCTTATCCGGACGCGGCAGACACCAGGCGAGCGGCAGAGGCGGGTGAGGCGCCGGGCGGCGATATCATGATTCACGGTTTACCGAACGGCTTCAGCGCATTGGGACCAGCTCATCGCTTGCGCGACTGGACTGCAGGCTGTATTGCCTTGACTGATTCAGAGATCGACGAGATTTGGGCGTCAGTGGCCGATGGGACGCCGATCGAAATTCGACCTTAATAAGAAATGGAGGGCGCCACGCTATCGACGCCTAAAGATTTGGGACGCGAAAGCGCGTGTCCTGCAAGCGCCGATCACAGGTTCGGCAACGCTTTCCCGAGAATGCGGAAAAAATCCTTTGCTGCCTTGTGGCTAGTCTCCAACACCTCGGCGTGGCTTAGTACTGTTGACGAGAGCCCAGTGGCCAGATTTGCCACGCAGGAAAATCCCGCAACTTCCATTTCAAGCGCGCGCGCCTGGATGACTTCCAGCACAGTAGACATCCCGACCGCATCAGCGCCGAGATTTTGCAGTATTCGGGCCTCAGCCGCGGTTTCGTATTGCGGACCAATGACAGCGGCGTAGACGCCTTGGTGCAAAAACACACCGACCTTGTGCGCGGCATCGCCAAAATGTTTCTGCAATCGCGGTGAATAAGCGTTGCCGAGGTCGAGAAATTTCGGGCAACCGATTAGGGGCGAAGTTCCGGTGAGATTCAAATGATCGTTGATCATCATCCAATCGCCCGGCTTGAATTTTTGATTCAACGCCCCGGCGGCGTTTGTGACAACAAGCTTCTTAATTCCGGCATGCGCGAGCTTTCGCACATTCGCGGTGACCTGTCCCGCCGAATAGCCTTCGTACAAATGAACGCGGCCTTGCGCGAAAATCACGCGCGTTTCCGAAATTTCGCAAAGCGAAAATTTTCCGGCGTGTCCGGCAACGCGCGGTTTCGGGAGCTCAGAAAACTCAGAGTAGGCGATTGATTCGACCGGATCGTGAACGACCGCGGTCAGTCCCGACCCGAGAACAATCGCGATTTCTGCGTTCCAATCTCGCAGCCGCTGCAGCGCGTCACCCATCAACCGGTCCCTTCTTACGGCGACTTGATGTTAGAATTTAGGCGGCGAGGCCGCACGTTGGTCAGCATCGCGTGACGGAGCGCACGATCCACCTGAGCCGCGTTCACGCGGCGGAGACCGGCGGCGCCGTCTCCGGCTTGCGGGTTGTCACCATTACATCGGGGCGGGCGGAATCCTCGCGCGGGGTGGGCGATTTCGTTTCGTGCTTGGGATAGGCGATGCGGCTGTGCAGCATCGTCATAAGCGTGAATCGGAAACGCTCCGCAATAACGCGCACATCGCGCAAAGTGAGATCACATTCGTCGAGTTGATGGTCACTGATACGTCGGTCGATGATGTCGTTAACAAGTTGTTCGATCTTCGCTGGTGTCGGCTTTTCCAGGCTACGTGAAGCGCTTTCCACCGCATCAGCCAGACTGACAATTGCGCTTTCTTTCGTCTGCGGCTTCGGGCCGCTGTAGCGGAAACTTTCCTCTCGCACTTCCGGAATGTCGTCCTGGCGCATTTTCATGATTTTACCGCCAGCGCGCGCGTCCTCATGCATTTGCTGGGCGCGTTTGTAAAAATAGTAGACCAGCGAAGTTCCGTGATGTTCCTGAATAATATCGATGATACGCTGGTTCAGTTTGTGTTTGAGCGCGAGATCAACCCCTTCCTTCACGTGCGCGATAATGATCAACGCACTCATTGTCGGGGCCAAATCCTCGTGCGGGTTGCGCTCGAAGCTCATGTTTTCGGTGAAATAGTCGGGCTTCACCAGTTTGCCGACATCGTGAAAATAAGCACAGACGCGGCAGAGAGTAGCGTTAGCGCCGATCGCTTCCGCCGCAGCTTCGGCCAGGTTCGCGACCACCAAGCTGTGGTGATAGGTGCCCGGTGCTTCGATGGTCATGCGTCGTAATAGCGGATGGTTCAAATCCGACGCTTCCAGCCACGAAATGTCGGTGGTGATTTGGAACAACGGTTCGAACATCGGAATAACGCCGCCGACGATCGTGGCGGTAACAATCCCGTTGCCGATGGCAAAGGCGCTTTGCAATCCGATCATCGGCCAATCATTTGCGGTGGGCGGAAAGAGATTGATCGGGCCGATAAAACCGAAGGTGAGGGACAAAATCCAAATCGCTACCCCGACGCCAAGCCCGGCGCGAACCAGTTTGCTACGACGGCGTACTTGCAGCGTCAGATAGACAGCGGTGAATCCACTGATCATTCCGGTAACGAGCAAAGGCGCGTCAATTTTCCCAAAAAGAACGCTGCTCCAAAGACTGACAAAAACGGCGGCATAGAGGCCGTGATTGCGGCCGAGCAGGACGCTTAGTAAGAGCGGGGCAAGGGCAAAAGGGGTGAGCAGTTCCGCCATGTCGGTCTGCAAGCGCAGGACACCGCTGCTGCAAAGGACGTAGATAAATTTTGTGAGCGCCAACTGGACCAACATCACCCCGAAGACGAGAAGAATGCGCGAGTTTTGCGAAAAAGTACGCGGCTGATTGACCCAAAGCATCATCAGCGCAATCAGGAAAAAGAGCAGCGCAATGACAAAATTCTTCGTTGG
This sequence comes from Verrucomicrobiota bacterium, assembly GCA_003219925.1. Classification (GTDB taxonomy): domain Bacteria; phylum Verrucomicrobiota; class Verrucomicrobiia; order Chthoniobacterales; family UBA10450; genus AV69. The sequence goes on along the minus strand of QHQU01000218.1, from coordinate 10,971 downwards.
CTCGGGCTGGTTGCCGCTAAAGATGAGCACAGCCAGGCCAGCAATGAAGGCCGCGAAAAGGACGCCCTTCATGCCCCAGGAATATTCCAGCCCGCGCAACAATCCGTTGCGGGCGCGACGGCGGCGCAATTTTCCCGAAGCCAGGCCGCGGCGGACCAGTTCGCTACGTTTGAAAAAATCGATCATTACTTGCGCCCGGAGGGCGTTCGATGCTGCTGATAGGCATTAATAATGGCACGGACCAGGGGGTGACGCACGACATCCCGGTCGGTAAAATAACTCATGGCGATGCCGGGCACGGCCTTGAGGGCCTGCAAGGCCTCGACCAGGCCGGAGCGTTTATTCGCAGGAAGATCAATTTGGGTGACGTCCCCGGTGACGACGCACTTGGAATTCATGCCGATGCGTGTGAGCAACATGAACATTTGCTCGGTGGTAGCATTTTGGGCCTCATCGAGAATGACAAAGGCATTGTTCAGGGTGCGACCGCGCATGTAGGCGAGCGGCGCCACTTCGATGACTTCGCGGGAAAGTGCGCGCTCCAATTCCTCCGCCTCCATCATGTCATGCAAAGCATCATAGAGCGGGCGCAAATAAGGCGTGATTTTTTCCTGCAAATCCCCGGGGAGAAATCCGAGGGCCTCACCGGCTTCCACCGCTGGGCGAGCCAATATGATCCTCGACACCTGTTCCTTCTTTAACGCTGCCACCGCCATCGCCACGGCGAGATAAGTTTTGCCAGTTCCGGCTGGCCCAATGGCGAAGACGACATCGTGTTTTTCAATCGCTTCGATATAATTTTTCTGGCCAACCGTGCGCGCTATGACCGGTGCCTTGCGCGACGAAGTCACGATCCGGGCGGAAATGGCATCCGATAAATTATCGCTCCGTTCTTCGCTCACGGAATTAAGGGCGTAATTGAATTCACGTTTCTGAATATCGACGCCGCGTTTGCGCGCTTCCTCCAGCTGATCGAAGACGCGCTGGGCGCGATCTAATTTCTCCGGCTCACCCTCCATTTTCACCCATCCTTCACGTGTCGTCACTCGCACACCCAGGGAATCTTCCAGATTTTTCAGGAGCTTGATATCGTTGGCGTAGAGCGACTGTAACGCACGTGCGTTTTCAAACTCCAAAGTACGGGTCTCGGTCACTGATTAACTTCCTAGTTTTGATCCTCTTCAGCTTTGTTGAAAAGCCGGCAAGCACGGCGGATCGGGAGTGCCGTCATCCGATTTTTGTTTGTTGGGTTAGAGGGGAAGTAAAGAATACCGAATAAGGATAAGACTTTTAGCGAAATCCGTAAACCAGCGCCCAATGGGTGCGTTCCTCGGGAGACTCTTCGATCGCGACGATGATAAAATAGCTATCGGTCGAGGTGGGAACGACATGGGCAGCGGCATAAGACCCTTTTTGCCAGCTATCGGGTTGTTCGATCAATTTTCCTTCCTTGTCGTAAATATGCACCGAAACCTTTGCCCGGCGCACTTCTGTACCCAGCCAAAACCAATATTCGTTGCCTTTGAACAGTTGCTGGCGCACTGCCTTCTTCTCGCCCGCGGCGAGGTCCCCGCCCCAATAATCTTCCCGCACTTGAAACCCTTCCCTGACGTAAGGCTCAGCCGCCTGCAGCGCGAAGGATTGGGCATCGTCGACCGAAGCGATCGCGGTCGCGCCCAGGATAAGCGGCATGACCACCAGAATGAATATGACCTGGCGATGTGGATTCATCACTGACGCGTCACGATCTCGCCGTCGAGGCGCGTCGTGATTTCGTTAATCTTCCTCACCGCGTCCGGCGAAATTGGTCTGTTGCCGGTCTCAATTAGCGGTCGCACTTCCACTAACGAGCGTTTGATACTTTCCACCACGGGCACGCTGTATTCCGGCATGGAGTTTAATCGATCCCCAAAATACCTGAGCAGGTCCGGTTGATGCAAAAGCTCTGCGCCTTCCTGAGTGAAATGCTTGCTCACCACCGCGGTGAGGATCTGGGTGCCGCGCAGCCAACCGCCAAGGCTGACCAATTGCGAGAGCTTTTGATCCTGCAGCTCGTTCATCGCCCCCTGGACGCTACTTTGCGTGCGATCCAACTCCTGGCGGACGCTATCCCATTTGCGTTTGTCGGCCGCTTCCGTGATCGCCTTCGCATGGGGGGTAATGGAAGCGCCCACTCCAATCCCCTTGGCCAGCGAAAGCACACGTTGCCCGATCTCTTTTACTGCAGGCGCGTCCTGCGCCTGCACTGCGATAAATCCATCGGCGATCACATTACCGAGAAGCAGCGCGGTCCGCGGGCGTTCGCTAAAATTGACCCCTTTTTCTGTCCGAACGAACTCTTTCCAGTTTACCGGGCCCAGTTTGTTGAGCGCGGCGAAAACTTCATTCGGCAACGGGACCACGACATCTTCCACTTTCTTGTACTGCTTTACGTCAATATGCTGGGGCGCTGGCGCGGCCTGCGCGCTGAACCCTATCACCGCGAGTGTAATCCCCGCCCACTTGTTAATTTTAAATGCTGAAATCATTGGCTGCTTCGACTGTTGATTTCGACCCGGTATTCAGGATTAATGCAACTCTAAATGGAAGTAACTTTTGCTCAACTCCGCGTCTTGCCGTCCCTTAATCGCATCAACCCTATGGCGCGGCGGCATCCGCCCTCCGATTTGTGAATTCAGAACGACTTCAGCAAATCCTCGACCGCGCCAGCAAACAACGCCTGCTCGTCATTGGCGATTTGATGCTCGACGAGTTCGTTTGGGGCAAGGTGGGTCGCATTTCTCCCGAGGCACCTGTGCCGGTGGTGGAGGTCTCGGGCGAATCGTTTTATCCCGGCGGCGCCGCCAATGTCGCCCGCAATCTGCGCGAGTTTACCGCGCATGTCGGCGTCGTTGGAATGATTGGGCGGGACCGCGGCGGAGAACAGCTTCGGCAGTTGTTGGCCGACCAAAAAATCGATACCTCCGCCTGCTCGATCTCGCCGGATTTTCCCACCATCGTCAAAACCAGGATTATTGCCCGACAGCAGCAAGTCGTTCGGGTTGATCGCGAAAAAATCCTGGCGCCGGATGAAAAGCAGATCGGGTTGGTGGTTGCGAGCGTGAAAAAAATGTTGCCGGAAATCGACGGCATTATTTTCGAAGATTACGGCAAAGGGTTTCTCGCTGAAAAACTCGTCTCGGAAATTGTGGCTTCGGCCCGAGAAGGTAAGAAGGTGGTCGCAGCTGATCCGAACCCTCGCAACAATCTTCCCTGGCATGGCTTGTCGGTAGTAAAACCGAATCGTAGCGAAGCGTTTCACGCTGCCGGGATTCCGCTGCCGGAGTCAGACGAGGACGATAAAGTTTTGAAGGAAGTCGGCGCCACCCTACTGCAAAAATGGCAGGCGGAATTGGTCCTCATCACTCTCGGGGAAGAAGGAATGATGCTTTTCCAGCGCGGGCAGAAGCCGCATCACGTGCCGACCAAAGCGCAGCAGGTCTTTGATGTTTCGGGCGCGGGCGATACCGCGATTGCTTTGTTCACGCTCGCGCTTTGCAGCGGCGCAACTGCGTTAGAGGCGGCGGACATTGCCAATAACGCCAGCGCGGTTGTTGTCGGCAAACTGGGGACGGCAACGGTTTCGCCGGAAGAATTGCGAAAGAATTTCGAAAATGGCTGACGAAAAAACGCCGGCTGTTTTCTTCGATCGCGACGGCACCATCATGCACGATGTCAATTACTGCTCCGATCCCAAGGATGTGCACGTATTCCCTTTCGTTGCCGACTCGCTGCGAAAATTAAAAGCGCGAGCGTTCAAATTGATCATGGTGACGAATCAAAGCGGGATCGGCCGCGGTTATTTTACATGGGAACAATACGAGCGCGTCCACGCCGAAGTGCTCCGGCAATTAGGCGAGCCACTGATCGATGCAACCTACGTTTGTCCCGACGTCCCCGGTTCGGATTCGAAATGCCGCAAACCCGCGCCCGGAATGATCTTGCAAGGCGCGCGCGAACACGCGGTCGATCTCAGCCGTTCCATTATGGTTGGCGACAAAGAAATTGACGTGCATTGCGGGCACAACGCTGGAATCAAAGCGATTCGCGTCCGGACCGGCTTTGAAACGAACACCGCCGACAGTTCGGCCGACTGGATCGCGCAGGATTTCGCGGAAGCGACCGAGATTATTCTGACGAAGTTTGTACCGGCGTGATCGCACTCGCGCGTCATCCCGAGCGAAGCGAGGGACCTTCCAACCGCTTTGAAGATTACGCGAATCTCCGTTTGTGTGACCCATCACCACAGGTGAGGTCCCTCGCCGTCTGCGCGGCTCGGGATGACAGATGAGTCGGAACGTAGTCATCATTCCGGCGCGCTGGGGCTCCACCCGCTTTCCCGGGAAGCCGCTGCACCAAATTGCGGGCAAACCGTTACTTTGGCATGTCTGGGAACGTTGCCGGAGTGCGCGAAAAATCGAGAGCACAATTATCGCAACCGACGACATGCGCATTGCCGAAGCGGCCTTTGCCTGGGGCGCGGAGGTGGCGTTAACGTCGCCGAAACATCAGAGCGGAACGGATCGGATCGCCGAGGTGGCGAAGCATGCGAAAGATTTTTCGCTCATCATCAATGTGCAGGGAGATGAGCCGCTGGTTGATCCCCAATTGCTTAATCGACTTGTTTCAACGCTGCAACAGAGTCGACAGATCGCGATCGTCACTGCAGCGCATCCATTCGAAAATCCTCATGATGCGCTTTCACCGCATCAGGTAAAAGTCGTGATCGATCGCACCGGCAACGCCCTCTATTTCTCTCGCGCGCCGATTCCATCGACAAAGGGCAGCGGTCCCTCCTTGTTTCTCCGTCATCAAGGCATCTACGGCTTCCGCCGCGAGATGCTTTTGCAATTCGTGAAATGGAAACCAACACCATTAGAGCAGGCGGAATCGCTCGAGCAATTGCGCGCCTTGGAGAATGGTGTAAGGGTTCATGTGCTCGTCACTAAACATGGTTCGCCCGGCGTCGATACGCCAGCAGATGCTAAAGCCGTAGCCGGCTCGCTGCGCAAACACCCGACATCTTCCGCAGGGCGGCGGCTGCAAAAATCGAGGGCCCACCGGTGAAATATATTTTTGTCACTGGTGGTGTCGTAAGTTCGCTTGGCAAGGGTTTGGCCGCAGCTGCACTCGGCACCTTGCTTGAATTACGCGGGTTGCGCGTTGTTTTTCAAAAGTTCGATCCCTATCTCAATGTTGATCCGGGAACAATGAGCCCGTTTCAACACGGCGAAGTTTATGTGTTGAACGATGGCGCGGAGACGGATCTCGACCTCGGGCACTACGAGCGGTTCACTAATTGTGTGCTTTCGCGGCACAATAATCTGACCAGCGGCCAGGTTTACGAATCCGTTATCAATCGCGAGCGACGCGGCGATTATCTGGGAAAAACGGTGCAGGTCATTCCGCACGTCACTGATGAGATCAAAGCCCGGATCCGGGAGCTTTCCGATGAATCAAAATACGATGTCGTGATTACGGAAGTGGGAGGAACCACCGGCGACATTGAAGGCCTGCCATTTCTTGAAGCAATCCGGCAGTTTATTCTCGAAGTCGGCCCGCAGAATGTCGTGAACATTCACGTCACGCTGGTCCCTTATATTAAGGCGGCGCGGGAACTAAAGACCAAACCGACGCAGCAAAGCATTGCAAAGTTGCGCGAGATCGGTCTGCAACCGCAGGTCTTGATGTGTCGGACCGAGCACGCGCTGGACGCGGAATTGCGCCAGAAACTTTCGATGTTTTGCAACGTCGTGCCCGAGGCTGTGATCGAAGTGCGTGATGTCACTCACACCATTTACGAGGCGCCGCTAATGTTTCATGCTGAAGGATTGGACGCACTCGTGTGCAAATTGCTCGGTCTGCAAACGCCCGAGCCCGATCTGAGTAACTGGCGCAAGTTTGTCGAGCGCGTGGTCTCACCCAAAAAAAGAGTGAAGATCGCCGTCGTAGGCAAATACATCGATTTACAGGACGCCTACAAGTCAATCTACGAATCGTTAACCCATGCCGCCGCCAGCCAGAATTGCGGGATCGATCTAAAATTAATCGATGCGGAGCGGATCGAGGACGGAGTGGATGGCCAGCTCAAAGATGTAGCCGGCGTGCTCATTCCCGGCGGCTTTGGCGACCGCGGGGTGGAAGGAAAAATTAAAGCCGCGCGTTTCGCCCGGGAAAATAAGCTGCCTTATCTCGGCCTTTGCCTCGGCATGCAGGTGGCGACAATTGAATTCGCGCGCAACGTTTGCGGAATCGCCAATGCTAACAGCAGCGAGTTCGATCAAACCTCATCCGACCCGGTGATCTGTTTGCTCGAAGAACAACGCGAGGTCCGGAACAAAGGCGCCAGTATGCGGCTCGGGACCTGGCCGACAAAAATTCAACACGGCAGTCTCGCGGAGAAGATCTATGGAAGCGGCGAAGTGCTCGAGCGCCATCGGCATCGTTATGAGTTCAACATGAAATATCGCGATCAAATGCGCGAGAAAGGCTTCGAAATTTCCGGTACCTCGCCCGATGGCTCGCTCGCCGAGTTGGTCGAGTTGCGAGATCACCCCTATTTTCTGGCTTGCCAATATCACCCCGAATTTCAAAGCAAACCAAATAAGCCGCACCCGTTGTTCAAAGGGTTTATCCAGGCTGCATTGGCACATCAGGGCTAATAGCAGGGTGCGGCCACCACAATTGGTCATCCCGAGCGAAGTCGAGGAATCCCGAGGAAGTTGCCTTTAACATTTCGCAACGGGATCGCTCGACTACGCTCCGGATGACGGCTAATTCGTCGCCGCGCGTCGCAATCGATCGTTAATCGCGGCGCCAATCCCCTCCTCCGGCACACGTTCGGCCACAATCAGATCGAGATTTTCCGCGTCCAGTTCGCGTAGCATCCTGAAAAAATTCGCTGCAGCTTCACGTAGGTCCCCTTGTTCACTTAAGCAACGCATCGTCGCGAAACCTACGAACTTTGCCAACCCACTTGTAGTCGCGGTCGCCGGCCGCGGCTTCGATGTCGAACCGTGATAACTTGCTGCACCGCGGCCAGCGACCGCGGCTACAGAAGAAAAGCAAAGCGCACCGATTCGTTTCTCGGCTGGCGGCGAGAAATTCTTTAGGTCATCAACTACGATCAATTTCGTGCGCGGCGCGTAATGTGTCGGCAATTGCCCGGGCGCGCTGATAGTGGCCGATGAGGTTTGCTCGCGAATTTCACCAAATGGACGAAGCATCTCGTCGGTGATCGGCCCGCGCCGCAATACCTCGATCATCCCATTTTCAACTTGAACAATGGTCGATTCGATTCCGTGTTCCGTCGCCCCTCCATCCACAATCAGCGGAATACGGCCGCTCAACTCGTCGCACACATGTTGCGCCGTTGTTGGGCTGATGCGCCCGAACCGGTTTGCGCTCGGCGCGGCCAGCGGCCGATTCAGTTTCCTGACTACTTCGCGGAAAATCGGATGGGCGCTCATCCGCACCGCCACCGTTTCTAATCCTGCGGTGACGATGTCCGGAACAATTTCGCGTTTTAGAAAAATGATCGTCAACGGCCCGGGCCAGAATTTCTCCATTAACTTATGCGCGACTTGCGATTCAACGATCGCGATCTCGTCCAGCGCCTCCCCACTCGGCAGATGCACAATGAGCGGGTCGAAGCGCGGACGTTCTTTTGCCTCGAAAATTTTGGTGACCGCATCCGGATTGAGCGCGTCGGCCGCCAGTCCGTAAACCGTTTCGGTCGGGAGCGCGACCACTTCTCCGTCCCGCAAAAGCCGGATCGCTTTCGCGCATTCATGCGCGGAAACGATTTCCGTCTTCACTTCGGCAGTTTCGCGGCGAGCACTTCTTCAGTCTGCTTTTTGCGAAACGCCTGAAGATTTTGGCGAATCTTCTTGTCGGAAAGTGCGAGAATAGCTGCAGCCAAGAGCGCCGCATTCTTCGCGCCCGCGGAGCCAATGGCGAGTGTACCAACGGGAATGCCTCCCGGCATTTGCGCAATCGAAAGGAGCGAGTCCAAACCGTGCAAGGCCGACGACTGAATCGGAACCCCGAGCACCGGCAACCAAGTATAGGCCGAGATGACCCCGGCGAGATGGGCGGCGCCCCCAGCCGCTGCAATCATCACACGAATGCCGCGATCAGCCGCCTCCCGCGCAAACTTGGCGGTAGCGTCGGGAGTGCGATGCGCCGATAGAACGTGCGCCTGGTTTGCAATCCCAAGCTGATCGAGCGTTTTCACGCAAGCGGACATCGTTTCCCAATCCGAGGAGCTGCCCATGATTATGGCGACGAGCGGTGGCGTTTTCGGCATGGGTCAATCTTAACGATGTTGCGATTGCCGCAACGCGATTTGCGATGTCGCCAATGTGCTTTGCGATTATTGTGCCGAGATGAACGCAGCCGACAATGCCATTGCCCTGATCGGCTTCATGGGGGCGGGAAAATCTGCGGTTGGACGTAAGTTGTCGCAACGCACGGGCTGGCCCCGCTATGATACCGACGAAAGGATTCGCGAGCAGTTCGGCATTTCCATTCCGGATATTTTCGCGCGCCATGGCGAGCCGGCATTTCGCGATGCCGAAACTGCATTGCTCAAGACTTTGCAACGCGGACTGGCGGGTATTGTCGTCACTGGAGGAGGAATTATTTTGCGCGAAGAGAATGTGCGGATTTTGCGCGGGATGGGCCGCATCATTTGGCTCGATGCCGATGAAGAAATTCTGTGGCAGCGTGCTTCACGGCACAGTACCCGTCCCCTGCTCCAAGCACCCGACCCGCGAGCGCGATTTGCCGAATTGCTGCGGGAACGACTACCGCGCTATCAGACGGCGGCGGATCATCGCATCAACGCCTCACGCAGCAGCATCGCGGCAGTGACGGACGAAATTATCGCTCTGCTCTAACAGTTACCCGATGCAATCGCCCAGTATTTCCGAAATCTTTCCCTCCGTCGAGTTAACATCTGGCTGTCGCATATGCGACACTCAAATGTTAACTTCAGTGTCTAGGAAAAGCTATGAATGCGGAGAGCGGATCGGCTGACACGCGTGCCCAAGTTGTCGCGCTGGCGCGAGAGCTTGGATTCGATCTTTGCCGTTTCGCGCGGGCCGAAATGCCGGGGCACGCCGCGGAGTTTCGAGATTGGCTCGATCGTGGCGACGCCGGTGAAATGAATTACCTGGCGCGCAACTCGGCGCGGCGATGCGACCCGCGGGAGATATTACCGGACGCGAAAACGGTGATCGTTCTCGCGCTCAATTATTTTCAGGGCGCGCACAAAACCCACCCTGCAGAGCTAGGCGTGTCGCCTGCGGGCGTTGCCAGCAAAAAGATTGCAGCCGGAACCGGTGTCACTACAGCAATCGGGCGAATTGCGCGTTATGCCCTGGGCGATGACTATCATAAACTGATCGAAAGGAAATTGGCCGTGATCGATCAATTTCTGCGCCAGCGCGACGGCAGACAAAAATGTTATGTGGACACCGGGCCGATGCTGGAACGCGATCACGCGGCCGCTGCTGGCATCGGCTGGCATGGCAAAAGCACGATGTTATTGAACCGCGAATTAGGGACCTGGTTCTTTCTCGCTGAAATTTTGACGACGCTGGAGTTTGTGCCGGACACGGCGAAAAAAAATTATTGCGGACGTTGCACGCGTTGCATCGATGCCTGCCCGACCGGCGCGCTTACTGCGCCGCACCAAATGGATGCGCGGCGCTGCATTTCCTATCTGACCATCGAATTAAAGGGTCCGATTCCGACTGAATTGAGGCCGCTGATCGGCGATCGCATCTACGGATGCGACGATTGCCTGGATGCCTGTCCCTGGAACCGTTTTGCCAAAGTCTCGCGCGAAACGGCATTCGCTATGCGCCCAGAGGTCGCAGCGATGAACTTGCGCGATTATCTAAGTCTTGATGACAACAAATTTCGCCGGCTTTTTCGCAACTCGCCTATCAAACGAACGAAACGGCGCGGGTTATTGCGAAACGTTTGTGTGGCGTTGGGGAACGTCGGAACGATCGATGATTTGCCAGCTTTGGAGCGGGCAGCGGCCGACGCGGAGCCACTAATTGCGGAGCACGCCCAATGGGCGATCGAGCGAGTTAAGGAGCGTGCGGTTGCAGCGAATTGCTGAATCTGTAATCATTAGCAACCGCATCTAAAGACTGTGCGTCGTCTGAACGATTTAACCTTTAAATGTCTAAGGAGACTCTATTGCAGCCCGCAATGCACCAGCAGGTAACCAGCCCGCCCGCCGCGAAAACGACCGACGCAGTAGCGCCCGCACCCGCCGTCGCCCCACCGCGTCGCCGGAAATCACGGCGGCGACGTTACATCCTCATCGGAATTGGCGCGTTGATTTTGCTTTCGATCGTCGGCGCGGTCATCGCAAGTAAGCGCGAGAAGCCGATTCCGGTGACAACGGAAAAGGCGGCGAAGCGAACGATCGTGCAGCTGGTTTCGGCGACCGGTAAAGTTCAACCGGAAACGGAAGTCAAAATTTCGCCGGAAGTGGCGGGCGAAATCATCGAACTGCCGGTGATTGATGGCGCGCAGGTGAAGAAGGGCGACCTGCTGGTCAAGGTCAGACCCGATTCCTACAAAGCCTTGCTGGAGGCACAGGAAGCGGCGATCAGCTCGGCCAAAGCGACGAATCTTCAACAGAAAGCGACGATGATGAAGACGGAGCAGGACCTCAAACGTGCCGATGACATGTACAGCAAGAAAACGATTTCGATACAGGAGTACAACACGGCTCAGGCCGCTTACGACGTGGCGAAAAATACTTTCGAAAGCTCTCTGCATGAGATCGAACGAGCACAGGCCGGATCCAGTCAGGCTCGGGATCAACTTTCCAAAACCACGATCTATTCGCCAATCGATGGCACGGTAACGATCTTAAACAGCAAACTTGGCGAGCGCATCGTCGCC
>QHQU01000138.1 GCA_003219925.1 Verrucomicrobiota bacterium | reverse complement strand
CGCGGAGATACTCGTTGTACTTCTTCACCGGGTCTTGCCCAGGTACCAATGGTCAATCCCTTCTCGAAAAAGTTAGCTAGAGGGAACGAGAAGATCCCCTGTTTTCGCTGCTCATCCTTTGCTCCAGAATCTTGAGCGATGTAAACACCGATAACGCCGACACTCCCGGTGTGATTCACCACGCGAAGGGCATTTTCCAATGCTTGCGTGGGATTCTCTCGTGACGGATTTTTATCGTCCCTGGCTTGGTAGCCAACTGCATCGATAGCACCAGTCCACACCCCGCAGCTTTTCTTCGCCTGGACGACGGCTCTGCTGAATTCCATGATGTTTTTGACGAATTTCGAAAATCCGCTCGACTGGATCGCCCTGGATGAAATCGACAGGGATGGCGCCCAGTTCCTTGGCCTTCTCCAGCCGTTCTGCCACCTTGTCGACCACATAGACTTCCGCAGCACCCTTCAAAAGAGCGCTATACGCCAAGCTTCAAATAATTGAAGTCGGCAGAGGGAACGAGCACGAACTCCGCCTGACCGCCTTGGTATGGGCCCATCCCCGCATATCCGTAGGCGGCGCTGGGAGAGTCCGGGTTCGTGGTCAAGCATGCCTGGGTGTAGCCGCGATGACAATTGAAACAGTAACCACAGGCAATATTGAACGGCAACACGACCTTCACCTTTTCTTGACGCTTCGCACGGCCTGGCCTATTTCTTCAATGACCCCCAGGATCTCATGCCCGACGACGGTACCTTGCTTCAGCTCGGTACGTCCCTCATACATGTGCAGATCGCTGCCACAAATGCCGCTCGTTGTCACTTTGAGAATGGCATCGGTCGGCGAAACTAATTTTGGTTTAAACTGAAATCTTGCAAAACATTTTCATAACGAACGGCGTTCACTTTTCGCCTCCACGAGATTTGGATTTTGGATGCAACGGTTTTCACTGGAGATGTCAGCAGTTGCTGCCAATATGACTGCGATAGTTTGTTCTGTTGACGCATGCTCGCGCCCGCTATGCTGCCGTTAGCCCTTGAGGATTGCTATCTTGCCCCCTCCGCTAACGGGATTCCGCTGGACTCTGCGGAATATGCGGACGGAGAAACCCCGCTGGCTTCGCTTCAAACAACAAACCTTTAATCTGTTTCGGGCATCGACATTCAGGTTTACGTGGAGAACAAATGAGCAAGAAGAACGGATTAGCAGACCCGACCCGGCTCAAGCCTTACGATGCAGATGACAAGCAATTGCTTCGCGTCGTTATCGAAACCCCGAAGGGAAGCCGAAACAAGTTCGCCTTTGATCCCGATGATCACATCTTTGAACTGAAGAAGGTTTTGCCAAGCGGGATGACATTTCCTTATGACTTTGGATTTGTTCCCTCAACCCGAGCCGACGACGGTGACCCTATCGACGTGTTGGTGCTGATGGATGAGCCCGCGTTTCCGGGATGTGTGCTGTCATGTCGCCCCATCGGTGTAATTGAAGGCGAGCAAGGCGACAAGCAAGGCAAAGAACGCAATGATCGAATCATTGCGGTAGAACAGGATGCACACAGTTGGGAAGACATAAAAACCATTACTGATTTGAGCAAGCAATTCTGTCGGGAACTGGAAGAATTTTTCGTCAATTACCACAGGCTGACGGGAAAGGAATATCGGGTGCTGGGTCTGAAAGGGCCGAATCAGGCACGAAAGCTGGTGAAATCAGGAAGGCGATGACCGAACTTCTCGTCCGATTTCTAATTGGGGGTCTGGTAGTTTCCGTCTTCGCGGTCGTGGGGGATTTGTTAAAGCCGAAGAGTTTCGCTGGGTTGTTTGGCGCAGCGCCATCGGTCGCTCTTGCCACTTTGGGGCTGACGGTGGCACGCGAGGGCCCGTTTTATGCCGCTACGGAAGCTCACTCCATGATGGCGGGAGCAATCGCATTCTTTGTTTATGCGTCATTCGTAAGCTGGTCGATGATGCGTTACAAAACAAAGGCTTTTTTAGTCACACTTTGCGCAATTCCCATGTGGCTCGGTGTGGCGCTTGGGCTCTGGCGCGTCTGGTTGACGTAATCATGCAAATCCGATTTGATCCCTCTGCTCTCAGGCAAACGAAATGGCACGAATACGCTGTTCGATTTCTCCTCGGTGGATTGATCACGGCGGTCGCAGGTGTCATTGCGAAACAATTCGGCCCCAGTCTGGGCGGACTGTTCTTGGCGTTTCCGGCGATATTCCCGGCGAGTGCAACTCTCATTGAGAAACATGAGAAGCAAAAGAAAGAAAAAGAGGGATTACAAGGAATACAACGTGCAAGGGAGGCCGCCAGCGTGGATGCCGCAGGCTCAGCAATGGGAAGCATGGGCCTGTTCGTATTTGCCCTACTGGTCTGGCAATTCGTGCCTCGTCACTCGGCGTTGCCAGTTTTGACGGGAGCCACAATAGCTTGGCTCGCCGTTTCGGTATTGTTCTGGCTGGTTCGAAAACGAGCATGATGTGGCCGACTACTTGCCTTGCTTTTTGCGAGTGACAAGCTGTTTCATTTCTTCACCTATTTCTTTCCGACGCTTTCGGCGTCGCGGCGCGGCCTGTTGCGACGGGGGTGAACGAAAAAGTTCCTAACTTTCGTCCGAGTTGTTGGGCTGTAACGCCGCGTCTATGCGGCCCATCTCCCTTGCGACGAAGAAACTACTTAGTGTCTTAAGGATTGAACGGGTCCGACAACTTGCGACAGTCTTCCGCGTCGTTAAACCATCTACGTCGTCCGCCGAGAAGATTGGTGACGAGTACCACTGCGAGGACCAGGAGAATATGGATTAAACCGCCCAACGTGTATTGCTCAGTAAATACGGACAGGCACGCACGTATTTACTGAGCACTTACGAATTGAGGGGTCATAAAACCAGCAACAACGTCACGAAAATTGTCCAAAGCATAGTCGCCTCCAGCAAAAGGTGAGCCGAACTGAGCCGAAGAGAAAGCACCTCGATTCCGTTCTGCTGTCACAAAGTTGTCGCCGTCCTTCCGGGTACTGTGTTTCCCCTAGAGTCATTCCAAGCCGCTGATACAGGTAGACTGGACAATCCGGACTGCAACTGCCCTGTAGTCATTTTCTTCTAAATCACCAGCATGGGAATAGCGGAATACCGGGATACCCACCCAAAAGGGGCTGGGGCAATTGTCGTGATTGATTGCCTCACTCTCTACAGCGCTGTTGATGGCAAAAATCTTCTGTACGAGGAGCATGAAATGAAAAAAATCATTGGGATTTGCATCTTGGCGGGTGCCTTACTGATGGGCTTGGGATGCACAAACCCTCGCAGCAACGAGACTTCTTATAAGGATGCTGTGAGCAAAGCGCTGGAACAAGCAGACTTGAGAGATGTAACCGTTACTGAAGATCGCGGTAAGAATACAATTACACTTGGCGGAAAAGTTCATTCTGGCGACGCCAGAGCAAAAGCTGGTGATGTCGCCAAGTCCGCCGCGCCGAGCCGGATCATTGCCAACGAAATCAGTGTACAGCCGGTCGATGCTGCGTCGGAAGCCAAGGACATTGCGTCCGATCTGGATGCGGGCATTGAGAAAAACTACAAGGCAGCATTGATTTCTACCGCCTTGGACAAGCAGCACATCAGGTTCAGCGCTAAAAATGGCGTGCTCACAGTCAAGGGGACAGTCAAAACTGCCAGGCAACGGCAAGAAGCGCAAAAAGTGGCAGCGGAGGTACCCAATGTCAAGCAAGTTGTCAACGAAATCGAGATTCGGCGATAGGACAGCTTTGATGAAAAACTTTCGGGAATTCGGATAATCAGCCGAATTGCTCGCTCCAGCAGACGGCCCTCTTCCAAATGATTCGATGGCATTCCGAGCGAGACTGCATATGGCCGACAACCCCGCGCCGCTCCGGAAGGCCGTTTGTCTTTTACACGAAGACAGCTACTCCATGAGAGCAAAGCTAATATTCCGTGTATTCCTGAGGTGGGAGGGCTGCCATGCTCGATACGAATTGGCAAAAACTATACGAGACTGCGATGCTCGAAATGAATCCTGACAAGCTGCTGACTTGCATGGGAGCGGCAGAGCAGGCCATTGCTCAATGAGAATCACTTTTGGATGGTCCACGATAGGTCCTAACTCGGCGGGGCGACGCCAGCTTGAACTATTCGGACGTTTACGCGATTCTCCGGGCATCGATCCCCTGTAATATGTCTTCGTAAACTCTCGCGTATTCTTTGGCCATTCGTTCGATTGAAAAATTGTCTTCCACATACTGGCGAATAGCTAGTGGGTTGAAGTTCAGACCTTGAGCGCGCTTGGCCATTTGCAGGACCGAGCGGCAAATGTGACCGGAGATCCCTTCGCGGACGACCTCTGGTACCGATCCGCCGGGCATCGCGAGTACAGGTGTACCACAAGCCATGGCTTCTAGCATGACCAGCCCAAAGGGTTCGTTCCATTGGATCGGGAACAGCATGGCCATCGAGTTGCCGAGCAGTTCATTCTTCGCCTGAAGATCGGCCAGGCCCATGTACTCCACCAGCTTTCCGTCAATCTGTGGCTTGACCTTTCTCTCGAAATACTCGTGGTAGATGGGCTGAACATCGCCAGCGATCTTGAGGGGGATTCCTGTACGCTGCGCCACATCAATGGCGATATGGGTGCCTTTAAGCGGAGCGATTCGGCCGATAAAACTGAGGTACGGCTGCTTGTGCTCGAGCAATTTGTATTGAGTCAGATCAATGCCATGATGGACCGTGCTCATCCTGGGCATAGATTCCTGTTTGGACTGAGCCCCACTGATACAAACGTAATGGACCTCGGGATAAAAAGCGTAAAACGCACTTAGCTTAGAGTCATGCGGTCCA
>QHQU01000137.1 GCA_003219925.1 Verrucomicrobiota bacterium | reverse complement strand
GAGTAAACATAGATTCCCATTAGTTGTTTTTTGTTTCTTTGAACGAAGAGTTTGTCTCAACCGAAGTGCCGCCAAGTCTTCCTCCGACGGCTCTCTCCAAGTCGGCGCGCGCGATCCAATAGTCGCGCAGCGCGCCGATGTAGCTCCGCTCGGCCAAAATCTCATTCTGTTTTGCCAAAAGCAGATCGTACGGACTCTTTAGCATCGCGTTGTAATGAGTGAGGGTGAGTTCGAGGATTTTCTTTCGCCCGGGTAAAAGCTCATCCCGGTAGTAAGTCGTCAGGTCGCGCTTTGCGATAAGACGATCCCGCGCTTCGCGCACTTCCGCGCGAATCGCTACCGCCTCAGATTCGAGACGCCGTTCCGCTTGTCGGAGCTGCGCCTGGAGCTTGGCAATTCGTCCCTGGCCTCGATTGAAGATCGGCAATTCCAACTGCCACGTTGGACCGGTCACGCGCTGTCCGTCCGTTTCCTTCTCAGTGTCGACTCCGAACTCGACGCTGCCGATATATCGATACGTCTTCGTGATACCCAGGCTTCCGACGAGCGCTCCGATCTCAACCTTTGTCGCGGCCAGATCAAGCCGCTGATTGATGGCCAAGGATTCGAGCCGCCGCTGTGCAACGTCAGCGGCCGGCAACTCGGAAAGTTTATCGTCAATCTTCCAAGCGGTATCGTCACCCCATGTTCCCATCAGACGATTGAGCTTTTCCCGGCCAGCGCGAATGGAAGCCGTGGTCTCGGCGATGTCTAATTTCGATTGCGAATAGGTCGCCTGCTGATTGGCCAGATCGAGATCGTTAATGTTTCCGGCCTCGTGTTGGCGTTGCGCCAACTCCACCGCGGTTGCGTCCGTCTCGTTGATCGCCTTCAGCCGCCCGAGCAATTGCTGCTCAGCCTGTAACTCGTAAAAGGCCGTTTTGATCTCAGCCGCGAGCTTTAAAATCGCATCGCCCACACGCAGCTTGGTCTTCATTAGTTGCGCGGCGGCGACTTTCTTCCGCAGCGGAATCACGAGCAGATCGAAAAACTCCTGCGCGATCGACATTTCAATGTCTGTCCCAGATGGCGAACGATTGGGAAACCGGGCGTCTCCGGCGAAGATCGGATTCTTCAACAGACCAGCTTCGATCAGGTCGGCGTGCGCGATTCCAATCTCTTCGAATGTCGCCTGCAACTCGCGATTGTTTAGCAGTGCGACCTGCACGGCGGCGTCTGCGCTCAAGGTCCGCCGCAGCAAAGCGCGAATTGCTTCTCGAATTTGATCGCTCGCCCCGGTATCTCTTTGCCATTCGACCTGCTTTCCTGTTCGCTGCTGAATCGTCGATCGCAGATCCTCAGTCGATTGTCCTTGCACCGCCACGACCGACAGCAGCGACAGTATCAACACCAGGAAAAGGGGCCGTATCATTTCCGCTCCTCTTCTTTCTTGATCAGGGTGAGGCCGCAGATCGAACATTTCCCCGGCTTGTCCTGATGAATCTGCGGATGCATTTTGCACGTGTAATACACTTTTCCGCTCTTCGGTTTCTCGCCCGAATCCATTTTCGCCGTGCCAGTTTTGTCGTGTTTCATGCCTTCCATGCCGCTCATTCCATGATGCATTTGCTCCATTTCTGATGGCTCAAAACTCGGATTACCCGGCGTATTCGCAGCGAGGCGCTCGTTGGTTTTCTGCGTGAGCGCATCACGGCCGAGCAATGGTCTCGCGACCGGGGTGACCGATTCTTTCGCCTCCACGCTCGCCGGATTTGTCGCCGGTAACGGCGGCGGCTGGAAGTTCACCGCGCAGCCGATCAACCAGTGCGTGCAAAATACACCAGCGAAAATTCTAATGCTCGTGTTCATGCCGATCTAACTGCGTGGGTACGGCGGATTGAACACCGCATTCGATGTTGCTATTTCTGAACCACTGCGTTCTCGATCATGTTCACGCCGTCGCGGGACGTGACCTTTCCCTCGACGGTGATTTTTTTGGCAGCATATTGCGCCAGCTCACTGTTCAACGGTTTGTGTTCGGCGATCAGCAGATACGTTTTGCCGTCATCGGCCTTCAAACCGACCGGCAGCCCGCTGGTGATGCACTTCTTTGCGCAATCGGTGTGTTTCTCTCCGGTCGCATTGTGATCGACGTAGCAGGCCATATCGATGACCTCGCCGCTCATTTTCTTTGTTTCACCAGACGCGAGTTCATCCTTCTCGCCGTGCTCATGGCCTTCATGAGCAATGACTGGCGATGCAGCGAATAACGCTGCCGCTGCGAATGCAATGATGTTGTTTGTTCTTTTCATGTTTTGTTTCTGTTTGGTTTTATTTCTTGATCTCGCCGCAGCTGACCATGTCTTTTCCGCCGTACGGATTGGAGATGGTTGTAGATGTTTGCACCCAGTCCTTGTTTAGCATTGGACAATGGGCGACATAGTAACCGGATTGACCGGCAATCATCGTCTTTGCCCGGCCGCTCAGCTTTTCGAATGCAGAGCGAGCTTCTTGCACTGAATTTGCCTTGGCGATATCGGTTCCCGAATCGCCTAACTCAGTTGCGGCGGCCTTTGCACCCGTCAAATCATCTGCCGCTAAAGCGGTGTGAATTTTCTCATAGCTCGTCAGGAACTTCTTGTCCTGATCCGAAAGGGCCGCAGCGTCTCCGACAGAGGCGATGATCCCGAAGACAATTGCCGCGGAGAACACCGTTGTAAGTTTGTGTTTTGATATTTTCATTTTCTGATTGTGGTTTGAATTGCGGTTGTTGATTAACGGCGGCGCACTGGCGCAACCGGAAGTTGCAGGCACGACGCAACAGCGGCATGCCAGGAAAAGAGCAAATGCGCGCGCGTGAAAACGCTCAACGGCGCTGCGCGTTAGCTCAAAGAAACAGGAGGAGCGTGAGCGAGAATGCTCCGCTGAAGAACCGATTGAACAAAACTATTCTCGCCCGGCGGTCCGGTATCGAACTTTGCCGAGATTTGTTGAGGTTGAATCTCGGTTAGGTCAACGAGGTATGGCCAAAATGGCTGAAGCGCGCCGAGCCACACCGGCTTTTCGATTTGCTTCGCAGCTAGTGTAGTCGTCGCCTGCAAGTTCTTGCAGCATGGCAAGTCACCGCACCCATTCGGCTTCTGCGGTTGCGGCCCATGCTGCTTCTGCGCGTGCATCGGGCATTGCGAACCCAGCTGTGTCTTTGCCGGCGCCGTGGGCGCTCCCAGGACACAATGATTACTGATCACGAACCACGCCGCGATGGACGTGGCTACAACGAGAGACCGAAGGATTCTTGAAACCTGGTTCACACGAGTTCGGAAATCTAATCCCTTTTTATGACAACGCCAGATGTCTTGGCGTTAGATACTTTATCACCGTGGGTGACCGGCGTTTCACTCTTGGAAGAAGAGGTGAACCGGGCCATCACCAAGGTAACAATCACGATCGGCGACAGTAATGTTTGCGTGCCATTTATTTGAGCTGGCGTTTCGCTCACAGCACGAACAGAATTAGAGCCTATGAAGACTTACATAAGAAGCGTGTTTCCGATCCTGGTCGCGGCAATGTGCACGGTATCGTTCGCGGCGGACAAGCCGGCCGGTTGCAAAAAGAGCGGCAAGAACTGCCCCATGAACGACAACAAGGAGTGCAACTGCGGGAAGAGTTGTGATTGCAAGGCTCCCAGCAAGCCCAACTAAGCCGCACGTTTCGCGAGATCGACAATCACCAACTTCAAGGAGCGATTGAGTCCTCGAAGCCGTCGATCTCTATCCGGCGCTAGATAGCGCTAGATAATAAGACGAGTCCAGTTCGCATCGCGTTCGCGAAGGGAACGTCGCGGATGTTAAGCTCAATCATGACCGTGCCGCCAATTATGTCGCTCCACGGCGCAGGCGCGTGGGACTTCGGAACCGCGCTTTCGGGCTCAGCTTGCAGTCTTCCCACAGCGCACTGATTTGAAAGGCCGAACTAAGCCGCAGTTACAACCGAGACCAGCGGTAAACGCAATCGGCGCGATTGCGAAGCAAGTTCGTGACCGTGACCCTGTCCAAAGACTGCACGCGGAAGCTCCGCTTGCGGCGATCGGTACTTGACTAAGATAACGGATTCTGGACAGAGAATAGTTTGATCGTGAAATATTTTCGGGGCCAGCGGAGAAAAAGTCAGAGAAATCAGGAATATCGGCGCAATGGCATTGCGGCATTGAGTTGCGTCGCGACCTTGGTGCTGTTCTTGACGCCTGCGTATTCCGCAGAACCCCAGTCTGCTAACCCAGATGCGACCCTGCGCGGTGGCGAATCCACTCATGATCTGACCGGCTTGAGCCTGGAAGAACTGTATAACCTTGACGTTATTCAACTAAATGTCATCGGCGGCCATACCCATCCGGCTCACGAAATAATGTTCGGCTACCAATTCATGTTTATGGATATGGGCGGCCATCTGA
>QHQU01000136.1 GCA_003219925.1 Verrucomicrobiota bacterium | reverse complement strand
CTTCCCCTAATCGCGCTGGTCGCGCTCGGATTTGCGGAATGGGTTCCTGCGGCGAAGGCCAGCGTTCCGCAAGGCGAGTGGATTATTCTGGTCGGTGGCGTCTCTCTTAACCAGTGGGAGAAATACAAAACCCAACCACATGATCATTGGTGGGCGAATTTCGTGCATGCCGCGCGCATTCGGACCGAGCAATTACGCGACCAGTTTGGGCCGGACCTGATGATAACGTGGCTGGTTTACAAGCCCGCCTACGTTGAGCGGGCGAAGCAGGATGGAGTCGATTTAATCGGGGACATCAATTCCGTGCGCGACAAGTTCAATCTGCGTCTTGTTTACTTCAACAAGGGTGGAGACGTGATCGATTATCTTAATAACGGTCAACCGCGCACTTCGCTGAAGGTTGCTGCCTTCGAATATTTCGGCCATTCCAATAGGGCGTGCTTCATGTTCGATTATAGCAACGTGATCGACAGTTCCGCCAAAGCGTGGTTGCACGAAACCGATCTTTCGAAAATCGACCGGCGTATTTTTGCCAAAGGCCCATTCGTGAAAAGCTGGGGCTGCCACACCGGCGAGGAAATGAGCAGGTATTGGCACGCTGCGACCGGCACGCGCATGTGGGGCGCGATCGGCAAGACCCAGTTTATGGACGAAGAATTGCCCATTCTTACATCCGAAGGCGGTAAATGGGTGAACTGATGTTTGACGTTTGAGGTTTGATTCTTGATTTGAGCAACGCTGCTCTTGTCATTCCGAGCGAGGTCGAGGAATCTCCAACCATCCCGGCGATGAATATCGAAACACTGCATGCCCTCTATCATCAACCGCTCTTTGATTTGATCTCGCAATCGCGTGCCGTTCATCTGGAACATTGGCGTGGCGAATCGGTGCAGCGTTGTTCGCTGCTCAGCATCAAGACCGGCGGTTGCAGTGAGGATTGCGCTTACTGCGCACAGAGCGCCCATTATACGACCGGCGTCGAACGCGAAGATTTGCTTCCGCTGGAACGAATCCTATCGGCTGCGCAACAAGCGCGGGCGCAGGGGGCGACACGTTTTTGCATGGGCGCAGCCTGGCGCGGTGTGCGCGATGGCAGCGATAAATTCGAGCGCGTTCTCGAAACCGTACGCGAAGTCAGCCAACTCGGCATGGAAGTCTGCGTGACCCTCGGTGAAATCGGCGATAAGGAAGCGACAAAACTCAAGGCCGCCGGCGTCACCGCTTATAATCACAACATCGATACCTCGCCCGCTTTCTATCCAAGAATCGTTAGCACGCACACCTTCCAGGACCGGGTCGATACCATCCGGGCAGTGCAACGTAGCGGCATGTCGGTGTGTAGCGGGGGAATTATCGGCATGGGCGAAAGCGCGGATGATCGGTTACGCATGCTCGAAGTGTTGAGCGAATTCGATCCGCAACCCGAGAGTGTCCCGATTAACTGCCTGATGGCGATGCCGGGAACGCCCCTGGCCGACGTGGCGCCGGTGGATATTTTCGAGCTGGTCCGGTTGGTTGCCGTCGCGCGCATCGCAATTCCTCGGGCTCGGGTCCGTCTTGCCGCCGGTCGAACGCGCATAACGCGGGAAGGCCAGGCGCTCTGCTTTTTCGCAGGCGCAAACTCAATCTTTTTCGGAGACAAACTGCTGACCGCCGAAAATCCCGCCGCCACCGCCGATGTGAAGCTGTTGCGTGAGCTTGGCCTGCGCATCGATTCGCTCGAGACGCGAAATTGTGGCACGGCGGACTTGGTTTGACGGTGACCAAGACGCGCCAATTACCTAGCAAGATTGTTGTGCGGGCTTGGTGGCCATAAAGCTAGCCACCCTGTTTCTTTCCCGTAATCATAGGCTCGGCATAACCGGGATACCTCCAATTACCATAACGCCCGAATTGCCTTTCATTTCCTAAGTTATTGTAAACAAACGTGATAACGCTGCGCCTGATTCTTTCCTTTTTCAGCACTGAACCTGCTTTTAAGGTTTTAGGAGCCGCGCAAACAGGCGGCTACCACCAGAAATGTCAAAAAAAATGCAGTTCCGGCTAAGAGATCGAGCAGGTTTTACCCTGGTCGAAATCATGATTGTAGTCGGCGTGATTGCGTTGCTGGCCGCGCTCGCGCTGCCCGGGATGCTTCGGGCGCGGAAACGAGCGCAAGCTTCGCGGATCAAGGACGATCTGCGGCTAATCGAAGCGGCCGTCGACCAATATGCAATCGAAACCCAGAGACAGCCCGGCTGGGTCGTATCTGTCGCCGATTGGACCGCCTATTTGAAAAGAGAAACGCAACTTTGCACGACGGGAAAAGATGTACTCGGGCACGATTTCGGTCCGCAAACGGTCGATCAAATCCCAACCGTCCCGTCTCAAACTTACGCCCAGCTTGCCGATGTTGCCGACGACGGATTTTGGGCCCCGTTTACTCCATAAGACGGCATCGTCCCAAAATTCCGCTTTGACGGAACACAGACTTGTCAGCCTGTGTGCCCAGCGGGTTTGCAACCCGCGGAACGGAATCAAAATTTATCCGCGGGCTAAACCGTGAAGTGGCAGAGCACAGGTCAAAGACTTGTGTGGCGCACAGACCTAAGGTCTGTGTTCCTTGCTTCTGCCCAAGTCTCGTTAAGAAGTTCTAGAACTTCTTCGCCACGCTCATTCCGGCGATAAAGAGCACCAGGCAAATAACCAGGAACAAGAAAAACAGAAATTTCGCAATTCCCGCCGCAGCCGAGGCAATTCCGGTAAACCCAAAGAGCGCAGCTACCAGCGCAATCACCAGAAAAATAACAGCCCAACGCAACATAATGATCCCTCCTCCTTATTCTGATTCGCCCATCACCGCGATTTTGCGCGCATGTCGCGGGCGAGCTCCCCGCAAGCCGCGGCGCGTGCTACAACGTCGCGAGTTCCCGAATTAACTTCGGTCCGCGATAGATAAACCCGGTATAAATTTGTAACAAATTCGCACCCGCTGCGATTTTTTCCCGCCCCGAAGCGGTATCAAAAATTCCGCCGCATCCGATAATCGGAATTTTTGTTTTGTTCGCGATTTGCCGAACAATGGCGGTTGATTTTCTCTGCAATGGGGCGCCGCTCAGCCCGCCTTCTTCATCGTGAGCGATGGCTGAATGATCGAGCGTGGTATTGGTCGCGATAATTCCCGAAATGTTGTTGGCCTCGCAGACGCTGACAATCTCATCCAGCGTAGCCGGCTCGAGATCGGGCGCGATTTTTACCAGCAGCGGCAGGTCGCCGCGCTCGGCATTGATCGCGCGCAACAATTCATCCAAGTGCTGGCCTCCCTGCAATTCGCGCAATCCCGGTGTATTCGGTGAACTGACGTTGAGCGCGACGTAATCGGCGTGGGTCCGCACTTTACGAAAAGAAAATAGATAATCCTCTACCGCACGTTCTATCGGCGTAACGCGTGATTTTCCAATATTGATCCCAACAGGAATGCCGGGCCAGCCGCCGCGGTCGCGCAATTCAGCAAGACGATTAGCAACCACTTCCGCGCCGTCATTGTTGAAACCGAGGCGGTTGATCAGCGCGCGCTCGTTTGGATAACGAAAGATGCGCGGGCGCGGATTACCCGGCTGCGCCTGCGCAGTCACTGTTCCAATTTCAACAAACGAAAATCCGAGCGCTTCCCACGCCGACAGCGCGACGCCATTTTTATCCAGCCCAGCCGCGAGCCCGACGCGATGGCGAAAAGTCAGTCCCAACGCCGAGACAGGGGAGATTGTGTCAGTCGTTTTTGGAAGGAATGGTCCGGCGGCGCGCAGGAACGCGAGTGCGAAGTGATGTGCGGTTTCGGGGTCGAGCGCAAAAAGAAGCGGGCGAAGAAGGCGCTCGTACATCATTTATTGCCGCGAATCATTCGCATCATTTACCGATGCAAAACTGACTGAAAATGGCATCGCGCACCGCTTCCTCGTCTCCACCACCGAGAAGTTCATCGACGGCGTGCTGCGCTTCCTGCAAATCGATCGCAAACATCTCCGGCGTCGCTCCAGCGCCGATCGCGGCCAAAGCGCGTGCGATTGCATCCGAGGCCCGGCGCAATTGATCCCGATGGCGTGCATTGATCGCGAGCGGACTCTCCGCATTTAGTTTCGCGCCGCCAATCCGCCGGTAAATTTCATCCGCCAACTTCGGCAAACCCGCGCCGGTTTTACACGAAATCCGGATCGCGTCAGTGGACGACCAGTCAGTGTGTTCCGGGAGATCGCTCTTATTTAATATGAGCAACTCGTCCGAGTTCCCGGCGAAATCAGCCGGACGAGGTGCGCTGGCATCGACGATGGGTAAACGCAGGTCGGCTGTTTCAAGCGTGCGTTGGGTGCGTTCCATCCCCTCGCGTTCCACCAGATTCTCCGGTGCGCGTAAGCCGGCGGTGTCGAACAAGCGGAGGGCGATGCCGCGAAGATTGATTCGTTCTTCGATGGAATCGCGTGTGGTGCCATGCATCTCGCTCACAATCGCGCGATCGAATCCGAGCATCCGATTGAGCAGACTCGATTTGCCGGCGTTGGTCGCGCCGAAAATCACTACTCGCAAACCTTCGTGCAAAATGCGGCCGGTCTCGGCCGTCGCGATTAATTTATCGATCTCGTTTCGTAATGATTCGAGGCGGTCACAAATCGTAGCGACATCATCCGGTGAAATTCCTTCCTCGGGAAAATCCATCGACGCCTCGACGTGCGCGATAATACCGATTAATCGCTGACGCAGGTTGCGAAATTCGTCGCCCAGCCGTCCTGCCAATTGTTCGGTGGCCGAGCGCAAGGCGAGGTCAGTCTGCGCGCGAATTAAATCGATGACTGCTTCCGCCTGGGTAAGATCGATTTTGCCATTGAGATAAGCGCGTTCGGTAAATTCGCCGGCCCTGGCCCCGCGCGCGCCCGCTCGCAAACACGTTT
>QHQU01000135.1 GCA_003219925.1 Verrucomicrobiota bacterium | reverse complement strand
GTTGCAAGTAACACGCCGTTTGGGTCATAGACCTTGACGGTTGCGGACCCTGTATTGGCGTTTCCTGTCGAATCCACGGTTGTTTCCCCCGCAATGATCGTCCAGCCCGTAAAGACGTTTAGGGAATTAAACGTGAAGAATTTGAAGCGAAACGCATAGTTATTGTTAGTGGTATGGCGCCAAACACCTTCTCCAGGCGTCTTCAGAGCCTGCGGTGTCCCAGCGTTCGACTCCACCACCGTGCCTCCCGCCGCGTATTCTATTAGTGACGGGAAGCTCCTTATCACGTGACCTGCGCAATCGGTTAGGGTTATCTGCATCTCCCAGGTCCCTTGAAGTCTTCCACCTTCCGTGCCCTGCCCGGTTGCCGTTGCGGTAACCATGCTGACTAACGCACAGGCGACCACTAAGGGAGCCATTATGCTCTTAACTAATTTTATTTTCATAAGTGTTATTTCCTTTCGTTGTTTGGCCTTCCGTGACCTCTCGTCATTGAGAACTCATTTCGGGCCGTTCACTGAGGTACTCCGTAAAATTCGGTCGGGCGTTACGCGGAAAGTTGCGCGCTGGCGTAATTTCGAGGCTCACGCTGTTGCATCGAATTCTCGGATGGCAAGGAGGGTGCCGTGAGTGAGCTTCCAGCTTCGCGCTCACGCAAGCGCCATTGGGGAGCTAACTCCCTTATCGCACGCTTGAGTCTCCATGTCGGGAGGTGTCAAGCGTGCATGATATGCCCCCTGAGCAGCTTCCTTATTGTTTCCTTGCGACGCCGCGGGCGACATCTAGACCGTCGGCTGCGCCGAACTGCAATTCCCTGCCACCGTCAACGATGGCGAAGGCCCGCGCGTGGTTGGAGCCGTTGCTGAACCACTGCATCGTGCCCGTCCCATCCGGGTTCACTGTGTAGGTTCCGAAGATCGGGTTATCGGCGGTGCCACGTTGAATGACGAAGCCGCCCAGATCGGCGGTATCATGAAACTTAAACGTGCCAAGTCCGTCAAACCACATAACGCCGGCGGCATCGAGCGGAATGTTTGTCGTGTTTTTAGACGGATTGCTAGATCCTAAGTGCCAGCCGTCTGAGCTGTATCCGTAAACGCCAGTGAGGCTTGCATTGGTATAGTTCGTAGCGAATGGACCGCTCGCATTAACCTTTGGGACTAGCGACAAAGCTAGACCAAAGAGCAATGCGACCAGCGCCGTTCTGTTTTTTAATGTCATTTTCATAAGTGTTATTTCCTTTTGTTGTTTTGGCCTTCCGTGACTTCCCATCGTGGGAGGTCATTTCGGCCGCTCACTGTGGTACTCCGCAGAATTTGGCGCTGCGTTACGCGGAAAGTTCGGAAGGTTACAAACCGCGGATGATGCGGATGAGCGCCCGCTCAAGAGCATTCGTCGGCTGGGCAGACTAGCGAAAGATAATTGGCTCAACCAAGCCTCCTAAGGCAAAAACGCGTCGACGCAGCGACGCAGCTACAACGAATAGGCGACTGAGATCAGTCGCCCTTACCTGTTCACTACTTCTTTCGGCGCGAGGGAGGCGACGATTTTTTCGAAGCACGGCTCGCCGCGCAGCGCGTCCCACCATGGCAGCAGTTTTAAGTCGCCATAGCTGAGGTCGAGACCGCTATTGGGGTAACGGACCGCAGTGGCAAGCTGTTCGCAGGCGAAATCTTTTTCACCAACCCACGCAGCAATCACCGCCAAATACTTAATCATGAGCATACCATTGATTGGATCCTTTTTCACTGGAAGAAGCTCAAGCGCGCGCCGTCCTTCGCGCAAGGCGTCGTCCTTCCGCCCGAGAGCGGCATCGATTACGCCGAGCACGCACCATGCCGGGCCGTAATCTGGTTGAGCCTGGACGTTTTTCTGCTGCTCCGCGCGCGCAGCAGTAAAAGCCAATTGCGCCTTATGCTCGTCGTTTGTCATGCGCGCGATAACGCCTTCCACGAAAGGACGCGTGAAATAAACAGCGTTGTGACCTAACGTGGCGTCAGCGATCAAGGCGTCTTTGGCGGCGGCGACGTCGCGTTCGGCGAGTGCGCAAAGCAGCCACCAATCGGCGATCTTCGGCATGGCAGCAGGATTTGTCGCCCGAATTTCATCGATCAATTGATGCAACGGGCGTGTATCAGCTTTCCAATTCACTTCTACGAATGCGCGCTCTGCTTTTACCGGGAGATTGTTTGGGTCGATAGTCAATGCGCGATCGAACTTCGATTTTTGTTCAGCATAACGCCGGACGGCTCCGTAACTAAGTCCGGTCTGGAAAAGCGTGATAACGTTGCGCGGGTCGAGCTCAATAGCGCGCTCGAAGTTTCGAATGCACTCTTCCCAGCGCCCCTGAAGCCCTTGGACGGAAGCCATCGCCGCGAATACGTGGGAATCATTTGGCAAGCTCCCGCGTGCAACTTCCAGTTCAGCCAGAGCGCCGTCGTAATCGCGGTAATCAATGCAAAGACTCCCCCGCGCGAGGTGCGTTTCACCTGCATCCGGACGAAGGCGAGATGCGGCCTGAACGGCTGCTTCTTCTGACGCCAACCGCGCAGGAGTGTGGTCAACGCCAAAGTAGTAAAGGCTGCCATGAGCCCAGGCTAGCTCGCAGTAGGCTTGGAAAAACGATGGATCGCGCGCCACAGCCTGGTTCAGCAGGTCGATTGCCTGCAGCCAAGCCGCTCCCGGGTTGCCACTGAAAGGCGCTGTCAGAAGCAGATTGCTGCCGCGCGTGTAAAGATCGAACGCGGTAAGGTCGGCGGTTGGCTTGCGCTCAATGGCCAGTTTCTCAGCAGATGTGATTTTGGCGTTCAGCCGTTCTGCGACTCTTTGCGCAATCTCGCTTTGGATCGCAAACAGGTCATCCAAATAGCGCTCGTATTGTTCGGCCCAGATGTGCGTGTCCGTGCGCGTGTCGATCAACTGTGTATTTATATGAAGCCGGGCACCGCTCCTCCGAACACTTCCCTCCAGCACATGAGATACTCGCAGCTCGTTGCCGATCTGACGCATATTCCGCTTGCCGCGGTACTCCATCACGCTGGTCCGACTGATCACCTTCAGATCGGCGATTTTCGCCAGCTTCGTCAGAATGTCGTCCTGCACGCCATCGACGAATGCCCCGGTTTCCTTCTGCTCGCTTAAATTTTCAAATGGCAGAACGGCGATTCCAGTTGTTACAGGTTGCCGGATAAATTCACTTTTCCAAACAATCCATCCCGCGGCTGCTGCCAAAGCAACGAGACATGCCGCAAGGAGTGCGCTGGTTGGATTGCGCTGTACCCACTTTCTACCACGGGTGAAGATTCCAATGTGCCGCGCTAAAATCGGCTCGTGCTTTAGCCAGTGTTCCAAATCTTCGGCCAATGCGAGAGCGGAGGAATAACGACGCTTTGGATCTTTCTCCAGGCATTTGAGGCAGATTGTTGAGAGGTCGCGATCGATTTTTGGATTTAACTGTCGCGGTTGTCGCGGCTCCGTATCCAAGAGTAGCTTGATCGTCTCATAGGTTGTTCCACCGGCAAAAGGCGGCTGACCTGTCAGCAATTGGTAAAGTACTGCGCCAAGTCCATAGACATCTGTAACGCTGCTGATAGCCGCGTTGTTTCCCACTGCTTGTTCTGGCGCCATGTAACTAGGCGTGCCCAATACTTCTAGCGTGTGAGTGACACTGCTTTCAGATTCGACCAATCGGGCAAGCCCGAAATCGGTAAGGTGCGGTTCGCCCTTTGCATCCAGCAGAATGTTTCCAGGCTTGAGGTCGCGATGAAGGATGCCGTGCTCGTGCGCGTAGTGCACAGTGCGTGCCACCTTGGCGATCAATTCCGCCCCCTGCCGGATCGACATCGGCGCGCGCCTGACCACTTCGTCGAGTTGTCCGCCTTCGACAAACTTCATGCTGAAGTAGCACTGGCCATCACGCTCGCCAACTTCATGGATTGGAACGATACCGGGATGCTCCAGGTGAGCTGCCGCTTCCGCTTCGAGGCGAAAACGTTTCAGGTGCGCTTTGCTGGCCCACTGACCAAGGCTAATGACTTTTAGGGCGACTGTTCGATTGAGACTCTTTTGCCGGGCGCGAAATACCACACCCTGACCACCGCGGCCAATTTCCTCCAGCAATTCGTAATCGCCTAACTCTCCCAGCAGCTCGACCGCGCGCGCTGCTTTTTTACTATGGGGAGCAGCGGCCGCGTTCGCTTCAACATTTGCAGCGGGGCCGCCGTCGTCACGAGCGGCTACAGGTGCCTCCGGAGGCATCATCAGCGCAGTTTTCAGCACGCACTTGGCGCAAAGCCCTTCTGGCGCGTCGGAAAAGATCTTGGCGCCGCACTTCCGGCAAATTCTGATTACCCTGATCATGGTCCGAGTCGCTCGCGCAGCCCCGCTTTGTACTCCGTAAAATTCTCCCGTACGTTACGCCTCGAGCACTGCGATGAGATGGCGCAGCTCATCTTCAATATCGCCGGGTGTCGCAACGGTGTGGGCAATCTCCTCTCGCAGTAATGATTGATAGCGTTGCCGAAATCGGTAAAACGCCTGCCGAATAGCATTCTCAGTCATGCCCAAGCGCGCAGCGATGTCCGCCTGTGACGGCGAGCCCGGTTCATCCGGCAGCAATTGCTTCAGCAAATCGAACAACGCGGCATTACCTGCCGTTTGATATTCATCTTTTAATCGGCTGAGCACGTGTTCCAGAACCGTCAAAGCCCAGCGGCGTTCGTAAATCATTTCGGCAGTCACTGGATCGGATGGTTCCATCTCGATCCGCTCATCAACGCGCAGTCGTTCTAACGGGATCAGTCGCTGTCCTTTCCCTCGCTTGATCGCCATCGCGCGACGCCGTTCGTCGGCAAGAAAATATTTTAGCGAGCCAAGCAGAAAAGAACGAAGTCGTCCCT
>QHQU01000106.1 GCA_003219925.1 Verrucomicrobiota bacterium | reverse complement strand
CGACTGGCGCGAAATTATCCGAAGTAGAACATGTCGGTATGGTTTTGTCCGGCTGCGACGCCTGTTGAATGCAGGATGGGCGCTATTACGAGATGCATGCGGGCGATTTGTTTTACATCGGCCCGGGCCACGACAGTTGGGTGGTAGGCGATGAGCCCTATGTCTCGCTGCATTTTCTCGGCGCGGAACGTTACGCGCAGCCACACCCCTAACACAATTCCATCTGCCGATACGCGAAATGGCGCTAAATCTTACTACGCCAGTTTCTTTGGTACCCTTTCGCACCTTTGGCGGAGCATCGTAAATTTTACTTTCGATTTTGGCTTCCCTGACGGATACGTCTAAGGCTTGCGCGTTGGGCGAGGCATTCCCATGAGAAATTACGTTGCAGAATTGATGGCCGAGGTGAAGGCGAAGAACCCGGCCGAACCCGAGTTCCATCAGGCGGTCCAAGAGGTGGTCGACTCGCTTACGATCGTTCTGGAACAGCATCCCGAATATGGGCACGAGAAAATTTTGCACCGCATCATCGAACCGGAACGGGTGATCATGTTTCGCGTTCCGTGGCGGGACGATCGGGGCAATCTCCACGTTAATCGCGGGTTCCGTATTCAAATGAACAGCGCGATCGGCCCCTACAAAGGCGGCTTGCGTTTTCACCCCTCAGTCAACTTGAGTATTCTTAAATTTCTCGCTTTTGAGCAGGTATTTAAGAATGCTCTGACTACTCTCCCGATGGGTGGCGCAAAGGGCGGGTCCGACTTCGACCCCAAGGGCAAGACTGACTTTGAAGTGATGCGCTTCTGTCAGGCGTTCATGTGCGAGCTGTTCCGGCATATCGGACCGGATACGGACGTCCCGGCGGGCGATATCGGCGTCGGCGCGCGTGAGATTGGATTCATGTTCGGGATGTACAAGCGATTGAAGAACGAGTTCACCGGTGTGATGACGGGAAAGGGTCTGACCTGGGGCGGTTCGGTGATTCGTCCGGAAGCGACTGGCTACGGCGCGGTCTATTTTGCGGAAGAAATGCTCCGGACGCGTAAGGAAGATCTTAAAGGCAAGATCGCGCTGGTGTCGGGGAGCGGAAACGTGGCGCAGTACACGGTCGAGAAGTTGAACTCGCTGGGCGCCAAACCGGTTACGCTGTCCGATTCGACCGGGTTCATCTACGACGAAGGGGGAATTACGCGGGAAAAGCTCGCATTTGTGATGGAGCTAAAAAATGTCCGGCGGGGCCGCATTTCGGAATACGCCGACAAGTTCAAGGGCACAGTGTTCACGCCGGTCGATCCGAAGCTCGATCACAACCCGCTTTGGAATATCAAAGCACAATGCGCCTTTCCCAGCGCCACCCAGAATGAAATTAACGAGAAAGATGCGGACAACCTGCTCAAGAACGGCGTCTATGTCGTTTCGGAAGGCGCGAACATGCCGACGACGATGAAGGGAGTGCATCGTTTTCTCCAGGCGGGAATCCTTTATGGCCCCGGCAAAGCGGCAAACGCGGGCGGTGTGGCTACTTCCGGGCTGGAGATGGCGCAAAACAGCATGCGCATTTCCTGGACACGCGAGGAGGTAGATGCGCGGCTTTACAAAATCATGAAAAACATCCACGCGGTTTGCCATCGCACCGCGGAAAAGTACGGGACGCCGGGCAATTATGTGAACGGTGCCAACATCGCGAGTTTCCTAAAGGTTGCGAATGCGATGATGGATCAGGGGCTGGTCTAGCTCGAAGTCGTGCGAGCAAGGTGGATCGGCCGCTCCGTCGGGCGATGCCAATAAATAATGCGGCTTTCGCCGCCTCGCTTTAGCATCGAGCAGGGACTGCTCGATCCACCTGATCGTGTTACGACGGGCAGAACGAAGCAAAGTTTCGAAAGGTAGAATCAGCTCCGAATCATCCGGCTAATTCTCGTTAATCCCCGGCATCTTCCTCGACGGGCTCGGCCCGGCGAACGGTTGGCGATTCCTCCGCTTGAGGTCGGCGATGGCGGCGGCCGTTGGCCTGGTCGCTTTTGTAGAGTTCCTTCAGAACCTGAGCAATCATTGGCGCGGCCACCGTACCACCATGCGCCTTCACTCCCACGTCGCCCTCGTAAAGAGCAGCAAACGCATACTGCGGCTTTTCCGCCGGGACATAACCGGCAAACCAGGCTGCGGTTCGCTCCTTGTTTTTCGGCCCCCACTGGGCGGTGCCGGTTTTGCCCGCCACTGTTACGGTCTCCAGGCTGGCGGCATGCGCTGTTCCGGCGGGAGCATTGACCGCATCAACCATTCCCGTGCGAAGCTGCGCCATCGTTTCGCTGGAAAAATTGAGCGTCTTTTTCTCGCGCACATTATAAGCCGTAACGATCCCGCCATCGATTGATTGCACCTGCTGGACGAGTCGCGTCTGGTAAAAGGTGCCGCCGTTGGCCACGATCGACATCGCCTGCGCCATCTGCAGAGGCGTAACCTGGGTATCGCCCTGCCCGATAGAAAGATTGGCGATGTCGCCATTCAGCAACTTCCGGCCATGTGTTGTTTTCATATAGGAGTCGTTAGGAACGCGGCCTTCCACCTCGCCGCGAATCGGTATTCCGCATTTGGCGCCGAAACCGAGTCTTTGTGCCCAATCGATGATCGGCTCAGCGCCGGTCTTTATACCCACCTGGTAGAACCAGGTATCGCACGATTCGGTCAGGGCCTGAACGAAATTGAGGAAGCCACGATCGCTTTTCTTCCAATTGTGAAACGTCAAGTTACCGATTTGGATCGATGGGACGCATTGATATTGCTCGCTGGGTGTAACCGCGCCGCTTTCTAAGGCAGCGATGCCCACAGCAACCTTGAAGGTCGAGCCTGGCGGGTAGGAGGAACGAAATGCGCGTGGCAGCAGCGGAATCCCCGGGTCATCTTGCAAGGCCTTGAATTTTTCCGGCGAGATCGACGGGACGAAAAGATTTGGATTGTAATTTGGCCACGACGCGAGCGCGAGAATGTCGCCGTTGTTCGGATCCATGATCACGATCGCACCGCGCTTTGCTTTGGCCTCAAGCGCTTTCTCAGCCAGTTCCTGTAAACGCAGATCGAGTGTGGTCACAACCGTATGACCGGGAATAGGAGGAGAGGCGATTTTCTCCGATGTTTTGCGGCCATCCTTATCGAAGGTAATTTTATACTCGCCATGCTTGCCCGTGAGCATGGCGTTGAAGGTTTGTTCGATTCCTTCACGTCCTTCCGTCTCCGGCCAAATTGTTTCGTGATTGTCAATGATCCCGTCGGGATTACGTCCGGTGCGTCCGGTGTAGCCAACAATTTGCCCTGCAATTTTGCCCTGTGGATAAACGCGAAGGTAAACGCCGCGTAACGTCATTTCTGGCGGCAAATGCGCTTTGGCTGCGTCGTATTCTTCCGTCGAAAGATTGGTGGCGATCTCGAAAGGGAGAATTCCGCGATTGTGATAGTGCCGCAGGATTGCTTCGTCGGGTACGCGGATTTGGCGACCAATCAATTTTGTTGCCGCCGCGATTTGCCGATGCGCGAAGTCGAGCGTCTGGGCATCGCTAAACTCCAGCGGAGTAGGAAAATTGATCGCGAGATTATAGCTCAGCTGATTTTGCGCGAGGGGTGCGCCGTTGCGATCGGTGATCTGGCCGCGCGGAGCGGGGATATCGAGAATGTAAGTGCGCGCCAGTTTTTGTGTCTCGAACGTAGGAACGATCTCCTCATCAAGCGCCGGCGGCGATGGCTCCGCCGAGGGCGTGGCGCTGGGAACTACAGAAGAGGATGCAGGTGCCAACTGCTGTCCCGTTGCGCTGGAGAACGTGAAAAGGAGCAGTGCCAGCTTAAGCATCATCGCGAAACGTCTCATCCGGTCAGAGGTTCTGCGTCTGGTCGAGAATGACAAGCCCTAGTGCGTTTGCAAAAATCGGTGTACGTCCGCCGCCAACTTTGCCCCAATTCCGTCCGTTGCAGCAATTTCTTCGGCACTGGCCCGCCGCAATCGTTTTACCGAGCCGAACTTTCGCAGCAATAGGTTTTTGCGATGCTGACTGACGCCCGGGCAATCGTCCAGAATGCTTTCGCCGATTCGTTTCTTCATCAGTAATTGATGATAGGCGTTGGCGAAACGATGCGCTTCATCACGGATGCGCTGAAGCAGACGCAAGGCGCCTGAATCTTCCGGCAAGTGCAACGGCAGCGCTCGCCCCGGTCGATATATCTCCTCGTGCTCCTTCGCCAGCCCGATAATTGGCAAATCGTGTAGCCCAAGCCGCTGAAGTTCCTTGCAGGCGGATGAGAGCTGGCCCTTACCGCCATCGACAATAATTAGATCGGGAAGTCTGACAGCGACGAAATGCTCGTCATCGCGACCGGAGCGCCCCGCCTTTTCGTCAGCCGGACCGGAGCGCCCCTCATTTTTGTCATCCCGACCGGAGCGAAGCGAAGTGGAGGGATCCGGTTGCGATCCCAAAACATTTCGACGCAGAATCCCTTGGTCCGAACCGGCCTCATGATTTCGCTCAGCATGACCGACACGATGGAGCGCTTCCGCCGGATTTTCCTGGGAAAATTCGGCCGCGTCGGGATTCGCTTCACGCGCTTCGAGCAAAATTCGGGAATATCTTCGCCGTACCACTTCCGCCATGCTGGCGAAATCATCCTGTCCGCCGACGGTGCGAATGCGATAGCGACGGTAACAATTCTT